>JAFUPT010000015.1 GCA_017481065.1 Clostridia bacterium
ACGCGCTCCAGGTATTCCGGGCCATCCAGCTCGGAGAGCATTTCGCAGATCTTCACCGGGTAGCCGCAGTGGTTTACATCGCGGCCGTAGGGGGAGGTCTGGGTTACCTGGCCGGGCAGGGAGGTGGGGGCCATCTGGCCGCCGGTCATGCCGTAGATTGCGTTATTTACGAAGATGATGGTGATGTTCTCGTTGCGGGCCGCAGCGTGAACGGTTTCGGCGGTGCCGATGGAGGCAAGGTCGCCATCGCCCTGGTAGGAGAATACCACATTATCGGGCAGGGCGCGCTTTACGCCGGTGGCCACTGCCGGGGCGCGGCCATGGGCGGCTTCGATCATATCGACGGCGAAGTAATTGTAGGCCATAACGGAGCAGCCGACGGGGGCGATGCCGATGGTCTTGCCTTCGATGCCGAGTTCATCGATCACTTCGGCAACCAGGCGATGGATGATGCCGTGGGTGCAGCCGGGGCAGTAATGCAGCGGCGCATCGGTGAGGGCATGGGGCTTTTTAAATACAACAGACATTATTCGGCGCCTCCTTCCTTGGCAGCTTCCATGATCTTGGCGTATACCTCGTCCGGGGAGGGAATCACGCCGCCTGCGCGGTTGCACAGGGACACGGGACGCTTGCATTCGATTGCAAGGCGGATATCTTCGATCATCTGGCCCATGGAGAGTTCCACGGAGATGAACTGCTTGCACTTTTCGGCGGCCTTGGCGAAGTTGGCCTTCGGGAAGGGCCACAGGGTGATGGGACGGATCAGGCCAACCTTCACGCCCTCCTTGCGGGCGGCGTTGATGGCGTTCTTGGCCACGCGGGCAGCGATGCCGAAGGCGACTACGCAGATCTCCGCATCGTCCATCAGGTATTCCTCGGCCATGGGCTCGGTCTCTTCGATGACCTTGTAGCGCTCGTAGCGGGCGAAATTCTGGCGCTCGAGCTCATAGGGATCGAGGGAGAGGGAATTGACGATGTTGTGCTTGCGCTGCATGTTGGTGCCGGTGGTGGCCCAGGATTTATCAAATTCCTTGGCTTCGGGCTTCTTGATCTCTACGGGCTCCATCATCTGGCCCATGGTTCCGTCGGCGAGGATCATGCAGGTCATGCGGTATTTATCGGCCAGATCGAAGCCCTTGATGGTCATATCGGCCATTTCCTGCACGCTTGCGGGAGCGAGCACGATCATGCGGTAATCGCCGTGTCCGCCGCCCTTGGTGGCCTGGAAATAATCGGACTGGGAGGGCTGGATGCCGCCGAGGCCGGGGCCGCCGCGCTGCACATTCACGATGAGGGAGGGCAGATCGGAGCCGGCGATGTAAGAGAGGCCTTCAGCCTTCAGGGAGATACCCGGGCTGGAGGAGGAGGTCATCACGCGATGACCGGTGGATGCGGTGCCGTACACCATGTTGATGGCGGCGATTTCGCTCTCAGCCTGCAGGAAGCAGCCGCCGATCTTGGGCATGCGCTTGGCCATGTAGGCGGCGATTTCCGTCTGGGGAGTGATGGGATAGCCGAAATAGTGGCGGCAGCCGGCCTGGATCGCGGCTTCGGCGATGGCCTCGTTGCCCTTCATAAGTACTTTATCAGCCATTTTGATACCTTACCTTTCCACTTCGATGATGCAGTCCGGGCACATGGTGGCGCAGAACGCGCAGCCAACGCACTTTTCCTGGTCGGTGATTTCCGCCGGATGATGGCCCTTCTGGTTGATCTTATCCTTGGCGAGGGCGATGATGCCCTTGGGGCATGCGCTCACGCACAGACCGCAGCCCTTGCAGCGGTCCGTCTGAAAAGTCAGCTTTGCCATTTTGTTCTCCTCTTTTCTCTATTATAATAGGTAGATTACAGCTTTTTCTGGAGCGTAAGCGGGAATAGGTTTTCAATTCTTCCCTCCAGCTCCGGCATGAGTTCCGCGCGGACGGCGGTCATCTTCAAGGGAAGGCCGGTGCGTTTGCAGATTTCTGCAGCGTAGGCCTGGGAATCGATGACATCCTGCGCGGTGGTTTCATTTCCGAGGTTGGAATTGTTTACCACTGCGGTGAAGGGCATCTTCGATGCGAATTCAATCTCCCGCATGACCTCGATGGTGGAATCCGCATCCCGGGTCAGGGGGCGGAAGCGGTTCACCACGAAGAGCATTTCATAGTTATCTTCCTCGAGGATGGAATCCCGCCAGCGGCCCAGCGCCAGGGCGCCGCGGTCATCGCCGCCCACATCGATCACGGCCTGGATGCCGCGGTCATGCACGATGGAATAAACTTCCTGGGGCAGGGCGGGCAGGTCCACATTGGTGTTGGCGAATGCCGAGCAGATCAGCCGTATGCCGGCGGCTTCGAGATCCTTTCGGGAATCCTCGGTGCGGAAATAGGGGTTCACGATATCGATATCCGCGATGGCCACGCGCTCGATCTCCTTTTTCAGATGGAACGCGAGGTTCACGGCGATGTTGGTCTTGCCGCTTCCGTAGTGGCCGGAGAGGAGCAGGACGCGCTTGAAATTCATGGGGGTTTCCTCCTTGGGGGTATCCTTGAACAAATAAACGCCCGCCTGCAAAGAATGAGATCTTTGAGACGAGCGCAAATGCCCGCGGTACCACTCAAATTGCGATGCAGCCATCGCCACTCTTGGACTCTGACAAGCCCTATGCATTTACGCAGCAGTCACGGGAAGGGTCTAATCACCTCCACGATGATGGGAGGCTTTCTTCCTTCCGGCTCGGGAGATTCAGATGCGCCCGGCGACCGCGTTCATGGCTTGCACCAACCGCCACTTCTCTGCCGGCAAACGGCGATTCCCGGCATTGCATGCCTCATGGAATCATCGTTTACGCAACGGGTCCTGCCTTTGCACTCTCCGTCATAGCCTTTGGATTGTGTATTGATTGTACCTATCTTATCTCATTTTATGCGATTTGTCAACGAACATTTTTCGGGAATCCCCGAAGTATTTCCGTTTTACTATGTTAAAGTTTGTTGCGCTGGATCTTGCCGCTCACGGTCTTGGGCAGGCTATCGCGGAAGACCACGATGCGGGGATACTTGTAGGGCGCGGTGCGCTCCTTGACGTAGGTCTGAATCTGCTTTTTGAGCTCATCGCTGGGCTCGGTGCCCTTGGTGAGCACGATGCTGGCCTTGACCACCTGGCCGCGCACTTCATCCGGCGCAGCGGAAACGCCGCACTCGAGGACATAGGGCAGCTCCATGATGACGGATTCGATTTCGAACGGCCCGATGCGGTAGCCGGAGGACTTGATCACATCGTCCACGCGGCCGACATACCAGTAGAAGCCATCCTCGTCCACCCAGGCGGTATCGCCGGTGTGGTAGTAGCCATCGTGCCAGACCTCGGCGGTCTTTTCGGGGTTTCCATAGTAGCCGGTGAAGAGGCCGCAGGGAGCGCCGTCCTTCACGTTGATCACGATTTCGCCGGTTTCGCCCACGGGCACGGGGTTGCCGTCCGGGTCCACCAGTTCCACATTGTAGATGGGGGCGGGTTTACCCATGGAGCCGATCTTGTGGGGCGCGCCGATCATGTTGCCGATGATCATCGTGCTCTCAGACTGGCCGAAGCCTTCGAGGATTTGCAGGCCGGTGGCCTTCTCGAACTGGCGGTATACCTCGGGATTGAGGGCCTCGCCGGCGGTGGTCATGTGCTTTACGGAGGAGAAATCATACTTGGAGATATCCTGCTTGATCATCATGCGCAGCATGGTGGGCGGCGCACAGAAGCTGGTGATGCTGTATTTGGCGAACATCGGCAGGATATCCGCGGCGTCGAAGCGGTCAAAGTCGTAGACGAAGGTTGCCGCCTCTGCCAGCCATTGGCCGTAGAGCTTGCCCCACATGCTCTTCGCCCAGCCGGTATCGGAGATGGTGAAGTGCAGGCCGTTGGGATCGGCGCAGTGCCAATACTTGGCGGTGTGGAAGTGGCCAAGGGGATATTTATGGTTGTGGGCTGCGATCTTGGGATAGCCGGAGGTGCCGGAGGTGAAGAACATGAGCAGCAGGTCCTCGCCGCAGGGGGCGTCGGGCTTGCGGTCATAGTGGGAGGAGTACATGGTGTATTCCTCGTCGAAGCAGCGCCAGCCCTCGCGCTCGCCGTTTACGATCAGCTTATGCTTGAGGCCGGGGCATTTTTCGGCGGCCAGATCCACCTGGTGGGCGGTATCGCCGTCGGCAGTGCAGATGATGGCGGAGACGCCGGCCGCCTGGAAGCGGTAGGTGAAGTCCTTCTCCAGCAGCTGGTTGGTGGCGGGAATGGCGATGGCGCCCAGCTTGTTCAGGCCCAGCATGGCAAACCAGAACTGATAATGGCGCTTGAGCACCAGCATGACGCGGTCGCCCTTTTTGATGCCCAGGGACTTGAAATAGTTGGCGCACTGGGCGGAGGCGCGCTTCATATCCTTGAAGCTGAGGCGGCGCTCGGTCTTATCCCGGGAGATGTGGAGCATGGCCAGCTTTTCGGGCTCGCGCTCGGCGAGGGCGTCCACCAGATCGAAGGCGAAGTTGAAGTTCTCGGTATTTTTAAAGGAAATTTTGGTGGGGGTGCCGCTTTCGTTTTTGGTGACTTCAATATAATTGTGCCAGATGCGCTTGCCGGTTTCGGCGTCCAGCTGCCCGGGCCTGGCCGCCTGCATCATCGGGCTGGAGGAGAGCTCGGGAATGGGCTCGCCGGAGGGATTCAGCACGATGGCGTAGAACAGGCAGTTCTGCCCGCCGACGGCCACCATGCCGTGGGGAGCCTTGGAATCGTAATAAACGGAATCGCCCTTGCCCAGGATGACGCTGTGTTCGCCGATCTGCACCTTCAGCTGGCCTTCGATTACGATATCGCATTCCTGGCCCTCATGGGTGGTGAGCTCGATATCGCCGTACTCGGCCTCGCGGCTGTAAGTGGCCTCAACATAAAGGGGCTCGGCGATGCGGTTTTTGAAGGACCAGGCCATGTTGTGGTACACCATGCCGTGGGCCTCTTCAATGCGCTGGCCCTCGCCCGCACGGGTCACGGTGAAGGACTGCAATTTGGGGCTGGAGCCCTGGATGATATCGGTAACATCCACGCCGAAGGCCAGCGCGCAGCGGTAGATGAATGCAAACGCGAGGTCCGAACGGCCGGATTCGCAATCCAGGTATTCCTGCTCGGATACATCCGTCTTCATCGCCATTTCGGCGATGGTATAGCCCTCGATTTCACGCAGTTCGCGGATGCGGTGGGCCATTTCCTGAATTTTGAAGTTCAGTCCGGAAATCTGTGCCATATGTTTTCCTCCTCAGATGCCGGGGCAAACAAAACGCCCGCCCCAAAGAATTTGTTTTCTTTGAGACGAGCGTATAATCTCATTATACTGCCCGCGGTACCACTCAAATTGCGATGGAAACCATCGCCCCTCTTGGGCTCCAACAAGCCCTATGCATTCACGCAGCAATCACGGGAAGGGTCTACTTGCGCATGCTTTCTTCCTTCCAGCTCAGAAGCTACAAACATTGGATTCATATCTGATGGCTTGCACCAACCGCCACTTCTCTGAAGATTGAAATTCCGCTGCCCTCTTCGTCATCGCTTTTGTTTAAGTTTATTTGATTGATAATATAATAGCTGATAAACTGCATTCTGTCAAGGGGAAATGTTCGGTACGGGGCGAATGATCTGCAGAGATCACGGCAGGGACGCTACCCCTGTACCCTGCCAAGGGGGATGATCCCCCTTGGAACCCTCAGCATGCGGCGCATTGCGCCGCCAGAGTTATACCAAGGATTGCTTTTGCAAATTGCGCCGCTGAATGGCGCGATTTGCGCTGGAGGGGATGCTCAAGGGCATCATGCCCTTGAGCAGGGGGTGAGGGGGACAGCGTCCCCCTCAGGTGTTCCTTCTGGATAGAATTACAGTTTGTTGCGCTGGATCTTGCCGCTGATGGTCTTGGGCAGCTCATCGCGGAAGACGACGATGCGGGGATACTTGTAGGGAGCGGTGTGCTCCTTGACATAGTTCTGGATTTCCTTCTTGAGTTCATCGGTGCCTTCGGTGCCGGGGGTCAGCACGATGCTGGCCTTGACGACCTGGCCGCGCACCTCGTCGGGAGCGGCGGAAACGCCGCATTCCAGAACATAGGGCAGCTCCATGATGACGGATTCGATTTCGAACGGCCCGATGCGGTAGCCGGAGGACTTGATCACATCGTCCACGCGGCTGACGTAGGTCAGGAAGCCATCCTCATCCTGCCATGCGACGTCGCCGGTGTGGTACCAGCCATCGTGCATGACTTCGTCGGTCTTCTCCTGATCCACGTTGAGGCCCTGGTAGTAGCCCATGAACAGGCCGCAGGGAACCTTTTCGCTGTAACGGATGCAGATTTCGCCGTTCTCGCCGGGGGCGACGGGATTGCCATCGGAATCCAGCAGGCAAACATCATACATGGGGCTGGGACGGCCCATGGAGCCCACCTTGTGGTTGCGGCCGACCAGGTTGGCGACGGACAGGGTGGTTTCGGTCTGGCCGAAGCCTTCCATGATCTGCAGGCCGGTCTTTTCCTCGAACAGGCGGTATACCTCGGGATTGAGGGCCTCGCCTGCGGTGGTCATGTGCTTGATGGAGGAGAGATCATACTTGGAGATATCCTGCTTGCAGAGCATGCGCAGCATGGTGGGCGGCGCGCAGAAGGTAGTGATGCGGTACTTGGCAAACATGGGCAGGATCTGCGCGGCGTCGAAGCGGTCGAAGTCATAGGTGAACACGCCGCCCTCGCAGAGCCACTGGCCGTAGAACTTGCCCCAGAGCGCCTTGCCCCAGCCGGTATCGGAGATGGTGAGGTGCAGGCCATCGCGCTGTACGCAGTGCCAGTACTTGGCGGTGATGAAATGGCCCAGGGCATATTTGTGGTTGTGGGTGGCGATCTTGGGATAGCCGGTGGTGCCGGAGGTGAAGAGCATCAGCATCGGATCGCTGCCGCAGGGGGCGTTCTCCGGACGATCATACTTGTGGGTGAAGAGCAGGCTTTCGGTATCGTAATTGTGCCAGCCTTCACGGGCGCCGCCCACGATGATGCGGGTCTTGAGGGTGGGGGACTTCTCCAGGGAGAGGTCAACCTGGTGGGCAACATCGCCGTCTGCGGTGCAGAGGATGGCGGAAACGCCGGCGGCATTGAAGCGGTATTCCAGGTCATGGGCGACCAGCTGGTTGGTGGCGGGGATGGCGATGGCGCCCAGCTTGTGCAGGGCCAGCATCACCGGCCAGAACTGCCAGTGGCGCTTGAGGACGACCAGCACGCGGTCGCCGCGCTCGATGCCGAGGGAGCGGAAGTAGTTTACGGTCTGGGCGGACAGGCGCTTCATATCCTTGAAGGTGAAGCGGCGCTCGGTCTGCTCCTTGTCCAGATGCAGCATGGCCAGCTTCTCGGGATACTTGTCGGCGATGGCGTCCACGATATCGAAGGCAAAGTTGAAGGATTCCTCGTTCTTGAAGGAGATGGATTCCAGCGCGCCGTGCTCGTCCTCGATGCATTCGACGAACTGCTCGGCGATGAGGGGCTGCTCCCTGCGGGTGGGAACGAGGGTCTTGCGAACCTCCTGCTCGGGCACATCCTCGCCCGGCAGAACCATGGCCAGGAAGGTGCAGTCCTGTCCGTCGACGGCGATCATGCCGTGGGGTGCGGAGGAATTGTAGATGATGGAATCGCCTTCATGCAGGATTTCGGTGTTATCGCCCACCTGGATCTTCAGGGAGCCGCTCACGATCAGGTCAAATTCCTGGCCGGAGTGGGTAACGGTATGGATGGGCTGGTTCTGCAGTTCCTCGGAATATTCATATTTTACCCAGTAAGGCTCCGCCAGCTTGTTGCGGAACATGGGGGCAAGGTTCTGGATGGTGATGCCATCCTCCTTGGAGGTGGTAATGCCCTTGCCCTTGCGGGTGATGGCATAGTTGGAAAGATGGGCGCTGTGACCCTCCAACAGCTCGGTAATCTCCATGCCGTAGGTCTGTGCGCACTTATGAATAAAGGTAAAGGGAAGATCCACATTGCCGCTTTCATACTGCACATAGGTCTGCTCATCCAGACCGGTGTTCTTTGCCATTTCAGCAACGGACAGGCCCAGAATTTCGCGCATGTCGCGAATACGCAGTGCGATTTCCTGAAGCTGGTTAAGGGTGTTGTTCATGTTGTACTGTCCTTCCTTCCATTGGAGAATAAATAAAAAACCGTCCCAAAGCCCTTGCTTTGAGACGGGTGCAAACACACTCGCGGTACCACTCAAATTGCGATGAAACATCGCCGCTCTTCGGGCTCCATCAAGCCCTATGCATTCACGCAGCAATAACGTAGAACCTTACTCATTTCTTTTCAGGCCCTCAACTCGGAAGGGATAGGTTTTGCGGAACAATTACTATCGGCTCGCAGCAACCGCCGACTCTCTGGAAGCATACATTCCAACCGTCTTCGTCATCGTCTTTGGAGAAGTATTTGGTTGTTGGATGTATAATACTGCAAAAATGCTTCGTTGTCAAGAAAAAAATTCGGCTTTTTAAGGGGAAAAGCTGCATAAAAGGTTAATTTTATGGTTGAATATTCGGGAATGTTGCAGTACAATGGTTGCAGGAAGGAGCGATACATATGCGCAAAACCGTACTTCTGAACTCCGGTATTTCTTCCGTGATCTCCCAGATGGGCCACACCGATATGCTCACCATCGGCGACTGCGGCCTGCCGATTCCCGAATTTGTGGAGCGGATCGACCTCGCCCTCAAGCTGGGCGTGCCCGGATTCCTTGAGACGCTGGACACCATCCTTGCCGAGCTCTGCGTGGAAAAAATTATCCTTGCCGAGGAAATCAAGGCCGCTTCCCCCGAAATGCATGCGGAAATCTTAAAGCGCTTTGATGAAAAGGTGGCCGTGGAATATGTGCCCCACAGCGAATTCAAGCAGCGCACCGGCGATGGCCGCGCCATCGTGCGCACCGGCGAATGCACGCCCTACGCGAATGTGATCCTCTGCTCGGGGGTCACGTTCTGAGGGGGCGCTTGGCCCAGCGGAACGAAAAACATTTCCACATAACTAAAAAGCTCCCCCACTCCCGTCGGAGTGGGGGATTATGATCAGGAACCTACGGAAGCGAGGACAACTTTCGGTTCAGATCAACGGGTTAATTGGTG
>JAFUPT010000002.1 GCA_017481065.1 Clostridia bacterium
ATGCACATAACCGCAAACCGGACATACAAACTTCTTCATACTTTATTTCCTCCCTGTTTTGTTTTTGTACTTTTGTTTCTCTGCTTCTTCGGGCTCCGGCGGGTTTTGACGCTTCCCTTTTCCTTCGCCCAGGGCTTTTTGCCGCCCTCGTTCTTTGTGATCTCATTATATGATAATCATTCTCATTTGTCAAGCGCTTTTTTAAAGATTTCGAGAATTATTTTCGCTTTTAATTTAAAGAGGCCGATTCATATCTGAATCAGCCTCTTTCATATATCAGCTGGTTATCCCCGGCCGAAGATCATCACCAGCGCCAAAGCAATCACAAGCACCGCAATCAGGATATCCAGCGCCCATACAGGCATCGTCACCTTGTCATACATGCGCTCTTTGAAGTTTTTCTGCTGTTTCGTCTCTTCGACAATGCGGTCGACCATTTCTTCGTCGACCTGCCGCTTTCCGGGTTTCTTTTCCAGTGTCGCCAAGGGTTCATCCCTCCTGAAAATGATTCTCGCAATTGAAATGCCCGCCGCATCACTGCGCGGCGGGCAACGGAAGCAGGATTACTTCTTGGCCAGGTACTTGCGCAGGTCAAGCGCAACAGCGATGATGATGACCAGGCCCTGTGCGATGTAGGTATAGGAAGACTCGACGCCCAGGAACTGCAGGACGATCTTCAGGACTTCGAACACCAGAACGCCGACGAGGATACCGGTGATCTTACCGACGCCACCGTTGACAGAAACGCCGCCGATGGTGCAGCCCGCGATGGCTTCAAGCTCCCAGCCCATACCGGTGTTGACGGAGCAGCCGCCGGACTTGGCGCAGACCAGGAAGCCGGTCAGACCGTAAGCAAGGCCAGCCAGCATATAGATCAGGATCTTGCTCTTGGTAACGTTGATGCCCGCAACCTCGGCCGCATTCTCGTTGCCGCCGATCGCGTACATATACTTACCATAGCGGGTCTTGTTGTACAGGAACCACATGAACAGGCCAACGAAGATAGCGATCACCGTCAGGTTGGAGAGCATGCGGGTGCCAATGTAGCCAGTCGCAAGACCGGTGTAGTCATTGCGCAGGCCGCCGATCGGAATCGCACCGGTGTAGATCAGGCAGGCGCCGTAGATCAGCTGCTGCATACCGAGCGTAGCAATGAACGGCGGAACCTTGAGCACGGAGACGATGGAACCGTTGATTGCGCCCAGCGCGCCGCACAGCGCCATAACGCCGAGCAGAACAACGATCATCGGCAGTTCCGGCAGATTCGGATAGAACTTATCGCCGTAGCTGGCCTTCTGCATCAGAATACCGGAAAGGCACGCCGCCAGACCGACCGCACGGCCGGCAGACAGGTCGGTACCCTTGGTGATCAGACAGCCGGACACGCCGCAGGCGATGATGAAGCGCACGGCGGTATTGGACAGCAGGTTGCGGATATTGTTGATGGAGTAGAAGTTCTTGTTCTGCGTGCTGGTAAAGATAGCCGCCAGCACGATCATGACAATAATCGCATTGTCGGAAAGCCACTTGGTTACGGCTTTCGCATTCAGTTTCTTACCCATACGGTTTATCTCCTTTACATAGGATATCTGTCATCAAACCGCAGCGGAGGGCGCGGTTTCAAACTGCGTGGCCAGGTGCATGATGTTCTCCTGGTTCACTTCCTTGCCATCGATGAAGCCGGTGA
>JAFUPT010000055.1 GCA_017481065.1 Clostridia bacterium
AGCAGGTATTCGTTAAGGACGGCGAGACCAAGGTTGGCAAGATGATCGAAACCAAGGCCCCCGGCACCAAGATCGTTGCTTTCACCCGCTACAAGATGGGCGATGGCCTCGAGAAGAAGGTTACCGACCTGGCAGCAGAAGTTGCTGAGCAGACCAAGATGAAGGCCTAATGACGCTTCGCCTGCAATGAAAATCCATGGTTTTCATTGCGTTGGAGCACTGCGGCTCGCTAAAATCCTGCGGGATTTTCGGACGCGAGCCTGACGGAAGGTATTGTTTTTCCGGCGCTCCGCTCTGGAAAAACCAAATCCGCCGCGCATGTCGCCGGATTTGATTTGAACATATCCCCCGTTTAGGCACATTACCTTCAATAATTCAAGGGAACGTTTTCGAACGTTCCCTTTTTTCAAGAAATCCAGGCGCACGCAGTGCGCTTTGCTGAGGGTTCCAAGGGGAATCATTCCCCTTGGCAGGGGTTCTTAGGGGACAGAGTCCCCTAAGCAGTCCCCCAGAAAGGAGATCAAGCCATGTCTTACAAGCGCATCGTACTCAAGCTCAGCGGCGAGACCCTGGCTCCGGCCGGGATTCCCGCAAACAAGAGCGCTTCCCTTACCTTTGACGCAGCCCGCGTGGATCGCGCGGCTGAAGCCATCGTGAAGCTGCATGATCTGGGCGTGCAGGTGGGCATTGTGATGGGCGGCGGCAACATCTGGCGCGGCCGCTTCACCGATGAAATGAACGCCGTTCAGGCGGACCAGATGGGCATGCTGGCCACCGTGATCAACGCACTGGCCGTGCAGGATGCAATCATTCGCATGGGCCGCAAGGCGACCGTGTTCACGCCCCAGGAGATGACCCGCTTCGCCGAGCACTATCGCGCCGACCGTGCCATCGAAAAGATGGATGAGGGCCACATCGTGCTCTTCGCCGGCGGCAGCGGCAATCCCTTCTTCACCACCGACACTGCGGCAGTATTGCGCGCAGCCGAAATCAAGGCGGACGCGGTGTTCAAGGGCACCACTGTGAACGGCGTTTATGATTCCGACCCCAACAAGAACCCCGATGCGAAGTTCATCCCCGAAATCAGCTACCAGGAGTGCGTGGAAAAGGGACTCAAGGTGATGGATACCGCCGCCTTCCAGCTCTGCAAGGATCAGAAGATTCCCTGCATCCGCATCTTCAATATGGATGACCTCGATAACATCATCCGCGTGGCGCAGGGCGAAGCCATCGGCACTGTGGTACACGCTTAACCAAAGAACCTTTTCTTTGGAAAAAGAAAAGGTTCTCTGGACTCTCCAAAAGAAACCGGCAATATAAATTCAGCCCGTCACGAATGGGCTGGATTTATTGGTTCCTGGCCCCCTTCAAAAGAAAACCAGTTTGAGCTCTGCTTTGCAGAGCCCTGGTTATTTTGGAGGAGGGTTGAAACTGTTGTTTAGAAAAAGAAAAGGTTCCCTGAACTCTCCAATGAAACCAATAATATAAATCCAGCCCGGACAATCCGGACTGGATTTATTGCTTATTCAGAGGCATACAGGCTTTCCATTCTCTGCCGCAGGCGCTTCGAAGCGCCCTCCCCTGCCGTATCATCCAGCAGCTGCGCAAGCATGCCGTCGCCCCCAAAGGACCGGGCATAGACCATCAGCATTTCATCTGTGCAGGGATAGTAATTATCCGCGATGAACCTGCGAAGATTATCCACCGAACGAAGAACATCCGCATCCGGCGCGTTGGCAATGCCTGCAAGAGCAGCGAGCAGCCCTTCCTGTATACGCTCCGTATCCTGCCGGCTCTTCTCTCGGAATCGCTCCGAAAACTCCTTGGCAGCCGTATTTTCGTCCAAGCTGTGCTGCATCTGTTCCATCTGCGCATCGAAGGTATCAACGTTCAGCTCCTTCAGGCTTTCAGGGCCGATCATATTCACGCTTCTTATGAGCAGAATGCGATGCTCCAATTCGCGTTTCCTCTTTTCCAGCGTTTCAATCTGTTCCTTGAGAATTGCGGCCCTCTCGGCCCTGGATGCGCCCAGCAAAAGCTGCGTCTGTTTCAGGGAAAAATGCAGCGCGCGATAGCTATGGATGAGACGCGCCCTGTCGATCACGGCTTGACTGTAATCGCGATAGCCATTATCCGCATGCCGTTCCGGCTGAATCAAGCCCTTTTCTTCATAGTATCGCAGCGTGCGTTCGCTTACGCCCGCGAGCTTCGCAGCTTCCTTCACATTCATGGAATCACCTCCGCTGCTATTAGTATAATCCCTGACGCCGCGTGAATGTCAAGAGGGAAAACAGCATAAAGAATCCAGCCCGGCAGGAGCAAGGCTGGATATATTCATTGCCGGCTTGCACGAGGGAAGCAGCGCCGCGCAGGCCGGGCGATTGGGGATTATTCACCCTTATTCGACTTGTTTTCCCTCGCAAACACCTTTGCAATTGTAAGGATTTGCTTCTTTTCGCTTTCCGGCAGGCGAAGCACGCAGGCAATGATCTTATTCGTGAGCGTATCGTAATAATCCACTTCCGGTTCGAGATCAAAATCCAGCAGCTCCGAGATGGAGATATTCAGACCCAAAGCGATTCCTTCCAGGGTTTCAAGGGTTGGATTTCTTTCGCCCCACTCCAATTGGCCGATATGCGATGCATGGGTGCCGCAAAGAAAAGCCATCTCCTCCTGAGAAAGCCCCTTCTTGCTTCGTATTTCTTTTACGCGCTTAGCGAGCAACTGACCAGCATCCATATATTATAACTCCCGACAGACATTCTTGTTGTTAGAATACAGGATATTTTAAGTATTGACAAAGCAATTTTGCATCTGTATTATTAACTACAAAACTGTCTATTATGCGACGAGGAGGAGAATATATGTTTGAGATGGAGGCCTACGAATATGTGATCGACCTGCTTCAAGCCCAATATGAGCGCTTGGGAGGGGACTTTTTTCCCGATGAAGCCTTTTTTCTCTTTGATGCGGCCGAGGCCGGGCTTTCTTCCTTTATTCGCGCCATTCGGGAGATGTTTTCGATGCATTTGAGCACCGCGCTGCTGCACGCGGCAACCTCCTGCCTGGAATTTACGGAATACATCAATCCCATATATGATTTTGAGGATGTGAAGGGCGGCATCGCGCTTTTGCGGGAGCTCACCCGCGCATGCTGCCCCGAAATTTTTGATCAGGTGCAGCTCCTTACGGATGCTGCCCATGCCAGGGCCGCCGCCTTCTACCGCCGCTTTCCTTAAAACGAACTCCTTTCCACGCAATTTTAATTTTCCTCTTGCCATTTTCCTTAAAACAGGGTACAATAGTATGCAGAAAATAAGCGCAGTTGTCGCATTGAATTATGGAGGTTGTACATATGTATAAGGAGACCATCAAGACTGCCGGCGATAAGATGGAAAAGACCATTGCTGTGATCCAGAAGGACCTGGCCACCCTGCGCGCAGGCCGCGCCAATCCCCAGATTCTGGACAAGATCACCGTTGATTATTACGGCTCCCCCACCGCCCTGAACCAGGTTGGCAATATCTCCAGCCCGGAACCGCGCCTGCTGGTGATCGCTCCCTGGGAGCCCAGCATGATCACCCCCATTGAGAAGGCCATCCAGAAGAGCGATATCGGCATCAATCCCTCCAACGACGGCAAGGTGATCCGCCTGCTGGTTCCGGAGCTGACTGCCGAGCGCCGCAAGGACCTGTGCAAGCAGGTAAAGAAGCGCATTGAGGAGGGCAAGGTTGCCATCCGCTCCATCCGCCGCGACGCGATGGAAGCTGTGAAGAAGCTGAAGAAGGATTCCCAGATCACCGAGGATGACCAGAAGAACGCCGAGAAGGAGCTGCAGAAGCTGACCGACGCCAAGATCGAAATGATCGAAAAGGTTGGCGCTGCAAAGGAAAAGGAGATTATGGAGGTTTAATTCCCCCTTTATTTCCCATCCCCTACCCCGTCCGGAGCTTTCCGGAATCCAAGGAATTCCGCGTGGGCAGCTGCTGAGGGTAGCTGCCCATGATCTTTATCCGCCATATAAAAGGAGGGCGCAATGTTTACAAGCAAACTCTCCCGCCTGCTGAATAAGATTCTGCGGACCCAGCCCAAATATATCACCACTACCGTGTCTGCCAGCGGCTCCGCGCCGGAAAAGCAGCTGCCGCCGGTGCACATGCCCAGGCATGTGGCCATCATTATGGATGGCAACGGCCGCTGGGCCACGAACCGGGGCCTGCCCCGCACTGCCGGGCACAGCGCCGGCGTGGAGGCGCTGCGGGACATCATCCGCGCCAGCGACGATTGGGGCATTGAGGCGCTGAGCCTATACGCCTTCTCCACGGAAAACTGGGCGCGCTCCAAGGAGGAAGTGGGCGCGCTGATGGCGCTGCTGCTGAAATACTTCGAATCGGAGATCGACGAGCTGGACCAGAAGAAGGTTTGCATACGCATCCTCGGCGATGTGGAGGGCCTTCCTGAGCCCCAGAGGGACGCGGTGAAGCGCGCCATGGAGCGCACGAAGGAAAATACCGGGCTGAAACTGAACATCGCGCTGAATTACGGCGGCCGTGCCGAGCTGGTGCGCGCCGCGCAGGCGCTCGCCCGGAAGGCCGCCGCCGGGGATATCCAGCCGGAGGAGATCGACGAAGGCGCGCTCGAGGCGGAGCTGTACACTGCGGGGCTACCGGATGTGGACCTGCTGATCCGCACCAGCGGCGAGGTGCGCACATCCAATTTCCTGCCCTGGCAGACCACCTATGCGGAGATGATCTTCGATCCGGTGCTCTGGCCGGAGTATGACCGGGCGCATTATTTGAAGAACCTGCGGGCATTTTCCGCCCGCGACCGACGCTTCGGCGGCGTAAAGACCCCTACGGAGGAAGACAAGTGACCAAAAGAGTAATCACCGGCGCGCTGTTCGCCGTATTGATGCTGGCGGGCGTGCTGATGCAGGGCTGGGTGATGCTGGCGCTGCTGGCGGTGGCGATGATCATTGCCACCCATGAAATGTATGCCGCCTTCGAAAATGCCGGAACGAAGCCGGTGAAATGGCCGGGCTACCTGTTCTGCCTGCTGGCCACGGCCGCACAGGCGCTTGAGATATTTGTTTCCGGGGATATACAGCTGCAGCTGGCGGCGCTGCTGGTGAGCGCGATGCTCGGCATGGCGAAGCTGGTGCTGGAGGGAAGGATTGCCGTGGAGAGAATGGTTGCCACGGTGTTCCCCATGCTCTATCCCGGCATATTCTTCCTTGGTCTGATGGCGCTGAACGCTCTGGAGAACCGGGCCGCTGCCACTGCGGCGCTGGTGATCGCGCTGTTCGCGGCTTCCATCAACGATGTATTCGCGCTGCTGAGCGGCATGTTCTTCGGAAAGCACAAGCTCTCCCCCGAGCTGAGCCCGAAAAAGACCATCGAGGGCTCCATCGGCGGCATGATCTTCTGCATTGCGTTCTGCATGGCGGTGCCGGCGCTTTTGAAACTGATATTCAGCGCGGACGCGGCCTTCATTGCCCAGATGGCGGAACTGCCCCCGCTGTGGAGCTTCGGCCTGCTGGGGCTGGTGGCGGGCGCATTTTCCCAGATCGGCGATCTGACCGCTTCCATGATCAAGCGCCACTGCGGCGTGAAGGACTACGGAAAGCTGCTTCCCGGCCACGGCGGCATCATGGACAGGATGGACGGCGTGCTCTTCTGCGGCGCGGCTTGCTATGTATTTTTCAAAATTGCAGGACTTGGATAAATGAAACAGAAAACAATTGCAATACTGGGCGCGACGGGATCGATCGGAACGCAGGCGCTGGATTTGGTGCGCCGCTATCCGGATCGATTCTCTGCCGTGTGCCTCACCGCGCACAGCTCGGGAGAAAAGCTGTTTGAGCTGGTGCGCGAATTCCGCCCGCAGGTTGTGGGCATGGTATGTGAACCTGAAAACATTCCGGAGGACCTGGGCTTCTGCCAGTGGTTCTTCGGCGCGGACTGCTCCGTAAAGGCACTGGAGGCCGCAAAGCCCGACGCCGCCCTCTGCGCCATCACCGGCATCGCCGGGCTGGATGCGGTTTGGACGGCGCTCGATGTGTGCGCGCAGGTGCTGCTGGCCAACAAGGAGGCCCTTGTGACCGGCGGCGATCTGGTGATGGAGAAGGCGCGGCGGCTGAACAAGCCCATGCTGCCCGTGGACAGCGAGCATTCCGCCATCTTCCAATGCCTGCAGGCAGCGCAGGGAAACCCGGCAAAGAGCCTGCTGCTCACCGCTTCCGGCGGCGCGCTTCGGGATTGGCCGAAGGAGAGGATTGATTCTGCCACGGTTTCCCAGGTGCTCTGCCATCCCACATGGAATATGGGCAGGAAGATCACCGTGGACTGCGCTTCCATGGTGAACAAGGGACTGGAAATTATCGAGGCACACCATCTGTTTTCTATGCCTGCGGAGAAGATTCGCGTGGTGGTGCATCCCCAGAGCATCATACATTCCATGGTGGAGTTTGAGGACGGCGCGGTGCTGGCCCAGCTGGGCTGCCCGGATATGCGCGGCCCCATCGGATACGCCATGAGCTACCCGGAGCGCCTGCCCTACGAGGCAAAGCGGCTGGATTTTGCCCAGATCGCGGCGCTGAATTTCTATGAGCCGGACCTTGCCCGCTTCCCCGCGCTGGGCTACGCCATCGAGGCGTTGAAG
>JAFUPT010000056.1 GCA_017481065.1 Clostridia bacterium
GCGGGCTCTTCTTCGATCTTCACAAACTTGTCAGCGCCCTTCTTGCATTTGGGGCACTTGAAGTCCTCGGGCAGGGGGCCCTCATGAATATACCCGCAAACGGTACACTTCCACTTTTCCATGTTTCTGCCTCCATTTTTTTCGATTCATTGAAAGGAAATTGCGCACAGAATGATGTTCTGTACTGCTTTTTTCATTATAAGGCGAATCAGTTCGTCTGGCAAGTCCTTTTTCAATTTGGAACCCTTGCTATCAGCTACGGAATATAAAATGAATTTGTCCAACTCATTTCAGACATGGACTGCAAATACGAAATAACAAGAAAATTCATCCCCTGGAACAGGAACGCAAGAAAATACACTCGTATAATTGCAGGTGCATTCTCCAATATTTCAGCCATAATTTCCGGTGGTTCATTGATAAACATTGAATTAATTGTGTAGCGTTTGAGAATTATTAATTCCGATACAGCCTGTGCTTGTGGGCAGTAACACACTATGGAGTTTTTTATGCGGACAGCTTACAACAGTAACAAGCGGTTATTCGTTTCTTCGTCTCCTTTTCTGACTTGAACGTTATGTTCAAAAGGGTAAGCTGTAACCACGATTACCCTTTCCAAGATCGTAGCCAAGACCGAGGATGCAGCGTTAATCCATTGCAATTTCCATTTGCCCGTGTTGAAGTGTACCGTTCGCCAACAAATTATTAAAACATAAAAATCCACCATTGCAAAGAACACGCAATGGTGGATTTTGTGCCGCTGATTTGAAGAGATGAGAAACCCCCTTGATAAAACAACTCGTCGTTCCCACGGAGTTCCTTTTATTCCTGCGCCGGGAACATCATTGCTTCGATATACGCGTCATTAAACCATGCATTGCCGCCCAGCGCCACATGCACTGCCGACGCGGCAATATCCCGCGCCTTTTGCCTCTCATCCTGCTGGATCAGTAGCCTCACCGCACCGCGGAGCGCCGCATTGCCCAGCACCTGGGCCTTTTTTGCCAATGCTTCCGGCAGCATTCCGATTTTCGCCGCGCTCTCCATCCGCGCATGACTGCCAAAGCCGCCCGCCACGTAGAAATGCGCCACATCCTCCGCCCTGCACTCCGCCGCCCGCAGCAGCGTCATCACGCCGGCATAGATGGCCGCCTTGGCCAGCTGCACCGCCCGGATATCCGCCTGGGACAGCCTGACCGCAGGAGCCAGGGGATAGGGATCCGTCTCGAGGGAGCCGGCTTCATCCAGCTCCTCGATTTCCAGCAGCGCCGCAATCGCGTCCATCAAGCCGGAGCCGCACAAGCCCACGGCCTCCCTCTCATCAATGGTGTGGACGCGCACCTCGCCATCCTCCGCCCACACGCAATCAATCGCGCCGGGGACGCTGTTCACGCCGCAGGAAATGCACGCGCCCTCAAACACCGGCCCCGCCGCCGTGGAGGTGACGTAGAGCCGCCCATCCTTCCATAGCGCCAGCTCGCCATTGGTGCCCAGGTCGCACAGCAGGGCGGTTTCTATGCCCTCACACATGCCGCTTTCCAGCACCGCGCAGGTGATATCCGCGCCCACAAAGGCGTTCATGCAGCCCGGCAGATAGGCCGTGCCGTCCTTCCAGGGGATTTCCTGATCAAAGAGCGTATCCGCCTCAAAGGGCGCGCGGGAGAGGCTGACGGGATCGCGGCCGGTGAGCAGATAGAGCATGGTCGTGTTGCCCGTGATCACCCGGGACTGCACCTGCTCCCTGTCCACGCCTGCGTCGCGGCAAGCGGCATCCTCCAGCGTCTCGATGGCGGAGAGAATCAGCTGCCTTTCCAGCTCCAGGGAGCCCTTTATGGCGGCCTCCATGCGGCCAATTACATCCGCCGCGATGCTGGTTTGGGGATTGAGCATGGCCTTTTCCGCCAGGCAGTAGCCCTTTTCCAGATCGTAGAGCGCCAGCACCACCGTGGTCGTGCCGATATCCACAGCAGCGCCCACTTTGCCCGTGGTTTTGTGGATTTCCACCTTTTTGCCGGTCATGGCTACCTGGGAGATGGCGAGCGTTTCCGGCAGGAAAACCTCCGTGTCCTGATCGGTCAGGTACGTCTGACAGCTCAGCACCGGCTTCTCCTGCCCCCGCAGCAGCACCTGACACTTGCCGCACACGCCCCGCCCGCCGCAGGGATGGGCATGCCCGGGCGCATGCACTCGCAGCAAATCCCCCAGGCACGCGCCCTCTTCAAAGGGAATTTCCCGCCGCCGGGAGCCCTGCCATAGCGTCAGTACGGGCACTCACTTCACCTCAAAACAGCACGATTCCGAAGAATGTCACCGTATTCGCGCCATTGATATATTTCAATTCCGTGTCCTTCGTCGTGCGGTACACGTCGATGCCGTAGCCCTCCATGGAGGCCAGCGCCTGATCCGGGTAACGGCAGGGAAGGTCGTCCTTCTTCGCGCAGCGCTCGCACAGGCGGCAGCCGCCGCAGGAGAGGTGCAGATGGCCTTCCGGCAGCTCCATTTCCTTCTCCATCCTCTGGCTAAGCTGCGCATGACGGCATCCCGCCTCAAACATGCCCTCGATATCAAAGCTGTCCTCGATCTCGCTGATGGTCTGGTACAAGAGGCCATGGCTGTACGAGCGAACCTTCGCCATCAGCTCCTCAATATCCCCCAGAAAGGGCGGACACATCCAGCACCGGCCGAAATTGCCGCAGCCATTGCTTTCGCAGATCTTGTAAAAATCCGCCGACAGCACAATCTGTTCCACAGGGATTACCGTCGCCTTGGTTGCCCCGGCGCGCAGTGCCGCATCAATCAAATGTTCCATGATCAAGCCTCAGCCACCGCCTCAAAGAAGGCCTGGATATTGTCCCAGCTTGCCGTCGCGGGAATATCACAGCCGGAGGAGGGCACGAAATTGCGGTACTGACCGCACTTGGCCATCAGCTCCTTCACCGCCTCGCGCATGCTCTGGGGCGTGCCGTGCACAAACTGGCCCGCGGGGTCGATATTGCCCATGCACAGCGCATCCGCCGGAGCTTCCGCCATGACCTTCGCCATGTCCGAGGCGTTGCCAAAGTGATAAGCGTCCGCGCCCAGCGCAAAGATTTCGCCCAGCATGTGCACGACGGTATTGCCGCAGTTGTGGTAGATGACCGCGAAATCCTCTCTCTTGAGCTCCTCAAAAATCCGCTTGACATAGCTCATGGAGAACTCCTCCGCCAGCTCAGGGCTGAGGATGCCCGCCAGGGGCTCCGCCATCACCACGCCGTCAGCGCCTGCCTCACGGAAGGCCTTGCCGTAGGCGATCAGGTATTCCGTCACCTTTTCCAGCACAGCATGCACGGTCTCCGGCTCGTCATAGCAGGCGTACATGATTTCTGTCACGTCCATCAGGCGGCCTGCCAGGGAATAGGGGCCGATCATGCCTGCCAGCACAGGCTTATCCTGAATGAGCGCCTTGGCCTGGCGCACGCCCTCCACGCACAGCGAGGCGCGGCCCTTGTCCAGGCCGGGGATTTCCAGCTCCTCCGCCTCGTCCTCGTCGGAAACGAGCTGGCCGGTCACCGTGGGCACCTCATCGTCGCTGAAGATGATCTTCGCGCCGAAGGCCTCCGCCTCCACGGACAGATCCATCAGGCTCACCGCCGCCAGGGTATCGGTCTGGTGGGCGATGGTTTCCATAGCCCGGGCCTGGAGTTCCGGCGTATTCACCAGTTTCCGCACCGTGCCGCCCATCTTTTGAATGGCAGGGAAGGAGAGGATGGGCAGCGCCCTTTTCTTATCGCTGCGGGCCACATCCCACAGCAGCTTGCGAACATTCATTGCTTCCTCCATTACGCCTTGCAAAAGGCCACCGCGCACTCTGCAGCGCTGGCAGCGTCGGGCGTATAGGCGTCCGCTCCGACTTCCTCGCAATATTCCTGGCTCACGGGCGCGCCGCCCACCATGATTTTCACCTTCTCGCGGATACCGGCAGCCTCGGCAGCCTTCACCACATCGGCCATCACGGGCATGGTGGTCGTCAGCAGCGCGGAGCAGCAGATGACCTGGCAATCCTGCTCGACGGCGGTTTTCACAAAGGTCTCGGCGGATACGTCGGTGCCCAGGTCAATCACTTCCAGGCCCTTGCCCTCCATCATCATCTTGACCAGGTTTTTCCCGATGTCATGCAGATCGCCCTGCACAGTGCCGATGCACACGCGGCCTACATTCTGCACGCCTTCCTGCATCAGCAGGGGCTTGAGCAGCTCCGCACCGCGGTTCATCGCGCGGGCAGCCACTAACACCTCGGGCACGAACACTTCATTCTTCTTGAACTTTTCGCCGATCACGCTCATGCCGCTGAGCAGGCCCTTTTCCAAAATCTCCTGCGCGGCGATGCCCTCGTTGATCGCCTGCTGCACCAGCTGCTTGACTTCCTTGGCCTTACCGGCCTGCAAACGCTCAGAGATCAGTTCCAGCAGTTCCATGATGATTTCCTCCTTTTATATCAAGACACAATATGGCATAAGAGCACCTTTACCCTGTCAGTGTATCAGAAATCGGAAGGAAGCGCTATCAAAATATCGTGTGAATAATATCAAAAAACGATTATCTTGTGGTGGAAATGTATTCAATGGACGCTTTTTGTATATTTTTTAACTGTTTTTTGCGCATTCAAAAACAGGATTTTGATATTTTCCCACGAAAAAACCGTCCTCTGCATCCACAGAGGACAGCTTTCTCACACAGCCACATGCTGCACAATCCGAATCAGGAAGCCGATATTCACCAGCACCGCCGCACCCATGAGGTAGGGGAGCAGCTTCTCCTTATGCCACTGCGGAGGCTTGACCGCCAGCATCACCGGCAATGTTAGGGGAATGAGATAGCGGCCCTGGAAGCCCTGGATCATCGCACTGTCCATGGGCGTCCACCAGACATAGAGCAGCAGATAGACAATCAGCACGCAGAGAATGCTCGTGCCGGCCAGGGCAACCCTCGCTTTGATGGTCATCTTCGGCGTTTTTTCTGCCAGGAAGATGGCCAGGCACAGAAGCATGCTGCTGACACTGAGCGGAATGCCGATGTCAATATTACCCCAAGACATGCTGACCGCAAACACGCCTCCTATGTAAGGAACACCCCTGTATCGCAGATCCATCAGCATA
>JAFUPT010000057.1 GCA_017481065.1 Clostridia bacterium
CCAAAGGGACAGCGTCCCTTTGGAAACCCCAGTAAGCGATGCTGCGCATCGCTAAAAAATTTTTACGACGCGAAGCGTCGTTGCAGAGGGGTCCAGGGGAAATCATTTCCCCTGGCAGGGGTTCTTAGGGGACAGCGTCCCCCAACGTCCCCTCCCCGTCAGACGTGGTGCATTGCCTCGAAGATTTCGTTGCGCTGGATGCGAATCTGCAGGCCCAGCTTTTCGCCGAGGGAATTGAGCTCCATGGAAACTGCGTCAAAATCGCAGTGGTCGGAGGACATATCCACCACCATGATCATGCTGAACAGGCCGGAGATGATGGTCTGGGAGATATCGAGGATATTTACATCGTATTCATAGAGAATCTTTGTCACGCGGGCGATGATGCCCTTCTGGTCGCAGCCGAGCACGCTGACGACGGCTTTCTTCATTTCATTCATGGTATTTCACCTCACAGATGCAATTGTAGATGATAATATGCCGGAATTCAACGCCCGCCGCGTTATTTTTCGCTATATACCTTGTCCGAACGGGCATTTTGGCTGTATAATAATATTGAATAATTGTAATTTGGGAGGAATTGCTGTGCAGGATTACCTCTTGATCGGCGAAATCACCAAGCCCCAGGGCGTGCAGGGCGAACTGAAATTGCGGCCCATCACCTGCGATCCCTATCGCTTCGAGGGCATGGATTACGCCTACCTGAAGGACGGCGAAAATTATAAAAAAGTATCCATTTCCGTGCGCCGGGTGGGCGCGGACGCCATCTTCTTCCGCATGGAAGGAATCCAGACCCGCAATGACGCGGAAACCATGCGCGGCCAGCTGCTCTACATCGACCGGGCGCACGCCGTGGAGTTGGATGAGGATTCCACCTTCATCTGCGATCTGATGGGCCTCAAGGGCGTGTTGAGCGACGGCAGCGAAATCGGAAAGATCGTGGATGTAATGCAGCCCGGCGGAAACGATGTGTATGTGTTCAAGGGCGCGCGCGGCGAAGTGCTGGTTCCGGCGCTCAAGAGCGTGGTGGTGAAGGTGGACCTCGCCGAAGGCGTGATGCTGCTGGACAGCGATCGCATGGCCGAGGTTGCGGTGTACGATGATGAAGATTAAGATACTCACCCTCTTCCCGGAAATGCTCAGCCCCATGCTCTCGGGCAGCATCCTCGGCCGCGCCATCCAGGCGGGCCATCTGGAAGTGGAGCTGATCAACATCCGGGACTACGCGGCCAACAAGCATAAAAACACCGATGATTATCCCTTCGGCGGCGGCGCAGGCATGGTGATGATGCCCCAGCCGGTGGTGGACGCCATCGAAGCAAACGCCGAAGAAGGCATGCGGCGCATCTATATGTCGCCCCGGGGACGCACCCTGAACCAGAAAATTGTGGAGGAATACGCCAAGTGCGATTCCCTGCTGTTCCTCTGTGGACATTACGAGGGCGTGGACCAGCGGGCGCTGGATTTGTGCATCGATGAGGAGCTCTCCATCGGCGAGTATGTGCTGACCGGAGGCGAGCTGGGCGCGCTGGTGACCGTGGACGCCGTTGCCCGGCTGATTCCCGGCGTGCTGGGTTGCGATGAAAGCAGCGAGGACGAGAGCTTTTCCATGGGCCTGCTGGAATATCCCCAGTACACCCGTCCCGCAGATTTCCGGGGGATGAAGGTTCCGGAGGTGCTGCTGGGCGGCGTGCATGCCGATATCGAGGCCTGGCGGCGCAGCGAAGCCCTGAAAATCACCCGCCAACGCCGCCCGGATATGCTGGATACCGCGCCGCTAACCTCCGAAGATCACGAGGCCCTGAATAAAATGGCCCGTGCGGAGGAAATCATCGCGTGGCTGGCCGGAATGGGCATGAGAGCAGAGCGCGCGGACATTTTCGAAGAAGCGCAGTTCTCCAAAACCTGGATTTCCCATTTCATTCCGGAAGAAAAGCGCAAATCCGCCCGAAAGGCGTGCATCACCACCAAAAAGCATGTGGGCTATCTCTATCAGGCATTCGAGCGGGGCTATATCTCCCCTTCGGAAGAAATGCCGGAATACAGCGGCAAAGCCCTGCTGTACTATGACGGCGAGGAACTGCTCTTCCGCCTTGACCGCTGCGAAAACATCGGTAATCTGCCCAAGCGCTGCGTGCTTTCCTCCCCGGACTGGAGCTGGACGGTGATTGAGGTCAAAGGGCGGAAGCTGTACTTTTTCAAAGCCGAATAAACTTCAGCATGAAAGGAGCTCCCGCCATGCGCAAATCACTAAAGTTTATCGCGGCGATGCTGCTGTGCTTTTTGCTGGGCCTGAACGCAGCCTTTGCTGCCGGAGGCGGCATTTCATCGCCGTTTTCCGAACTGATGGATTTTGTGTTTCGGGAGTCCGGAAGCGGTATCCTGACACTGGGACCGGAAATGCCATCCACATTTACGCATGAAGGCGTCACCTACCGCAGCGGCTTCTGCGAAGACGCTTTTCTGCACAGTCAGGATATGCTCGGCGAAGCCTTCTTTGAGGATGAGAATTACAACACCTACCACTTTCTGGAAAACAGCAACTTTTCCATTGTCTTTCGTCTGGACGGCATGCTCAATTCCCGTCCCTTCGGTGAGCTCTACTGCGCGGAAGCGGACTGGGAAGCCGCCCGCGCCCATTAGCCGAATCCTCAAACTGGGATTACTACTGCTGCTTTAAGAAGGGAATCGGCATAGACCCCGACCCGGATTACCGCTCCCTTCCGGATGTAGACATCGATAAGTTCCTGGAGCTTGAGGCATTTTCCCATGAATATGCCTATAATCCCTTCAGCTTCGAATCCCGGAATGATTTTGTGCGCATGCCTCTGTCCGATGCCTTGCAGCATCCCATCGTGTACTTCAGCCGCATCAGCAAGGATGGTTTTTTGGAGGCAGAAAGCCGTACCTTCCACTTCGTAGACGGCAGGCTTTTGCTGCTCTACCAGTACGACCTGGGCTACGGCGAATATGAAGACCTGCTGGCTGTCGAAATCCCCACCGGACTGAACGAATACTTTGCACCCATCCTTGAAAAAATCCAGGAGAACGGGACATAAACCAGCAACATTTTACAGAAACTATGCTTGTGTGCGGGCATAGTTTCTGTTATAATAATCGTTGTGAAATCGGACGGTCCTCTGCCGAGACCGGTTATGAACGTCCTTGTGAGGAAGGAGGAAATCCCCAATGAATGATATCATCCGTTCCATCGAGAGCGCCCAGCTCAAGACCAACATTCCTGCATTCTGCGTTGGCGACACCGTCCGCGTTCAGGTTAAGGTTGTTGAAGGCTCCCGCGAGCGTCTGCAGGCTTTCGAAGGCGTCGTCATCGCTCGCCGCAATGGTTCCGTGCGTGAAACCTTCACCGTTCGCCGCACTTCCTATGGCGTAGGCGTTGAGCGTACGTTCCCGCTGCACAGCCCCCGCGTAGACAGCATCACCGTTGTCCGTCGTGGTAAGGTCCGTCGTGCGAAGCTGTATTATCTGCGCGCACTCAGCGGCAAGGCTGCCAAGGTTAAGGAAAGAACTTAATTTCCAACCGGAATCGAGAACCGCTTGCAAGTGGTTCTCTTTTTCTTTATAATTTTATAGGGGAACGCTGGGGACTTTCAGCCCCCAGGCCCCCGACCAAAGGGCGAGCCGCCCTTTGGAAACCGCACATATGAAAAACGCGCCATTCGGCGGCGCGTTTTTCAAAATAATATTTCTAGCGATGCGCAGCATCGCTTTACAGAGGGGTCCAGGGGAAATCATTTCCCCTGGCAGGGGTTCTTAGGGGACAGCGTCCCCTAAGCGTTCCTTCCCCCACGACCAACACCACAGGAGTAATCGCCATGCCGCAAATCAACTGGTATCCGGGCCATATGGCCAAATCCCGCCGCCTGCTGCAGGATCAGCTGCGCGCGGTGGACGCCGTAATCGAACTCTGCGACGCCCGCGCGCCGCTGGCCACCCGCAACCCGGATCTGGAAAAGCTGACCCGGGACAAGGCGCGCATACTGGTGCTCAACAAGGCGGACCTTGCCGACGACGCGGAAACCGCCCGCTGGGCCGAGCACTTCCGCCGGCAGGGGCTCACCGCCATGCGCTTCAATTCCAACGGCGGCAAGACCAAGGAAATCCTCGCCAAGATCGAGCAGGCCACCAAGCCTGCAGTGGAGCGCGCCGCCAAGCGCGGCGTGAAGAAGACCGTGCGCCTGATGGTCATCGGCATCCCGAACGTGGGCAAATCCACCTTCATCAACCGGCTGTATGGCTCCGGCGTTGTGAAGGCCAGCGACCGGCCGGGCGTGACCCGCTCCAACCAGTGGGTGAAGATCGGCCCGTACCTGGAGCTGCTGGACACTCCCGGCATGCTGCCGCCCCGCATGGACGACCAGGACGGCGCGCGCCTGCTGGCCTACCTGGGCTCCATCCGCGACCAGATCATGGATACCGAGGAGTTGGCCGGGCAGCTGCTGATGCACCTTTCCGAAAAGAAGCCCGCCGCCATCGCCGCCCGCTTCAAGATCGCGGAAGATGCGGATATGAGCGATCCCCAGCTGGCCATCGAGGCTGCCTGCCGGGGCCGCGGCTGGCTGATGTCCGGCGGCAGGCCGGATACCGACCGCGCGGCCGCGTTGATCCTGGATGAATTCCGCGGCGGCAAGGTGGGCCGCATCACCATCGAAACTGCTCCCCAGAAGGGCTGATAATTATGGAAAACAAGCCGAAGAAAAGGCGGGAGACCCCGCAGGAAAAGCTCATCCGCCTCACCCGGATCGAAAATGAACTCTGGGATGCAGGAAAGATCATCGCCGGCATCGACGAGGTGGGCCGCGGCCCGCTGGCAGGGCCGGTTGTGACCGCGTGCGTGTCCATTCCGAGGGATAAGCTGGTTCTGGGCGTGGATGATTCCAAGAAATTATCCGAAAAGAAGCGCGAAGCCATCTTCGACCAGCTCCGAGAGGCCGCCGATTACTGCCAAACCTGCTTCATCGGCCCGGAAGTGATTGATGAAATCAACATCCTGAACGCCACCAAGCGCGCCATGGAGGAATGCGGCGCGGGCTTTTCCGGCACCTTCTTAATTGACGCAGTGACGGGCCTGCATTTGCCGGGCGAGATTCATCCTCTGATCCATGGCGACGCGCTGAGCTATATGATCGGCGCGGCCAGCATCATCGCCAAGGTGACAAGGGACCGCTACATGATCGAGCTGGATGCAAAATATCCCATGTACGGCTTTGCCCGGAACAAGGGCTATGGCACGGCGGAGCACATCGCCGCGCTGAAAGAATACGGCCCCTGCCCGGAGCACCGCCGGAGCTTCATCGGCAAGATACTGGGGGAAAAGGAATGAACCGGCGGCAGTTCGGCAATGCCGGAGAGGACGCAGCCTGCGCCTACCTCGTGAAAAAGGGCTGGAAAATCCTCGGCAGGAATGTGCGCCGGGGCCCCGGCGAGATCGATATCATCGCCCGAAAGCGGGACATCGTGGCCTTTGTCGAGGTCAAGCGCCGCTCCAGCGCCAGCTTCGGCCGCCCCGCCGAGGCGGTGAATTTTGAAAAACAGCGCCGCATCGCCCAGGCAGCGGCGCTTTATATGCAGGAAAACGGGCTCGGCGAAGCGAATATACGTTTTGATGTAATCGAAATCCTGCCGGGCGAGCTTCGCCACATCGAGGCCGCCTTTGATGCAACGGATATCTTCTGAAATTGTGGAGGAAAAAGCATGAACAAGCTGGAACTGAGCATTCTTGATATTCTGACCGACGATGCGCGCACGCCCATCTCCCAGATCGCCGTCATGCTGGGCAAGGATGATGCGACCGTGGCCGATACCATCGCCCGCCTGGAGCGCCAGCGCGTGATTTTGAAATATCCCGCGCTGATCAACTGGGAAAAGGTAAATGTGGATGAAGTGGAAGCCATGATCGAAGTGCGGGTGACTCCCCAGCGCGGCGAGGGCTTCGACGCCATTGCCGAGCAGATTTACCGCTTCGAGGAGGTTTCAAGCGTGTACCTCATGTCCGGCGGCTACGATCTGCTGGTGAACCTGAAGGCCCGCACCATGCGCCAGCTGGCGCTCTTTGTGGCCGAAAAGCTGAGCACCATCGAGCATGTAATCTCCACCGCCACCCACTTTGTGCTCAAGAAGTACAAGGACCAGAATGTGATTATGGAAGAGACGCAGGATGACCTGCGCCTGAAGGTGACGCCGTGAATTATGATAAGGTTCTCTGCCGCAGGGTAGCGGATGTCCCGCCCTCCGGCATACGCAAATTTTTTGATATCGTAAATGTGATGGACGATGTGGTTACCCTGGGCGTTGGCGAGCCGGACTTCAAAACCCCCTGGAACTACACCGATGCGGCCATCTATTCCCTGCGCTCCGGCCATACCCACTACACCAGCAACTGGGGCCTGCTGGAGCTGCGGCAATGGATCGCCCGCTACCAGGCGGAGCGCTTCGGCCCGGAATACAATCCCGCCAACGAAATCCTGGTCACCGTGGGCGCCAGCGAGGGCATCGATCTCGCCGTGCGCGCGCTGGTGGAGCCGGGAGATGAAGTGCTGGTGCCCGATCCCAGCTATGTATCCTACATGCCCTGCATCACCTTCGCGGGCGGCGTGTGCGTGCCCGTGCCCACCGATATGGCCCACGCCTTCAAGCTCACCCCCGAAGCCCTGCGCGCAGCCATCACGCCGAAGACCAAGGCGCTGATCCTGCCCTATCCCAATAACCCCACCGGCGGCATCATGACCAAAGAGGACTACGAGGCCATCGCCGCGGTGCTCCGGGATACCAACATCATCGTGATCCACGATGAAATCTACGCCGAGCTCACCTACGGCGATGTGCAGCATGTGTCCTTCGCCGCCATTCCCGGCATGTGGGAGCGCACCATCACGCTGAACGGCTTCTCCAAGGCCTTCGCCATGACCGGCTGGCGCCTCGGCTACGCCGCAGGTCCGAAGGAGCTGATGGAAGTGCTCTTCCGCATCCACCAGTACACCATGCTCTGCGCGCCCATTGCCAGCCAGTATGCCGGGCTCGAGGCCCTGAAAGTGGGCTTTGATACCGATTTTGCCGATGTGCGCCGCATGGTTTCCGCCTACGACCGCCGCCGCCGCATGCTGGTGAACGGCTTCCGCGAGGCCGGCCTCGATTGCCATGAGCCCCTCGGCGCGTTCTATGTATTCCCCTCGATCCGCTCCACCGGGCTCGAATCCGAGGAATTCTGCGAAAAGCTGCTCTATTCCAACCGCGTCGCCACCGTGCCCGGCACCGCCTTCGGCAAGCTCGGCGAGGGCCACATCCGCTGCTCCGCCGCTTCCTCCAACGACAACATCCAAACCGCCATCGACCGCATCAAGGCGTTTTTGGATACGTTGGGATAAGCAAGGGGCGCTGCTCCTTGGCCCCCTGCATAAATCATTCCCCCGGCAGGGACGGAGCCCTTTGGAATTTCTTTTTCTCCAATCGAAAAAAAGATTGCCTGCAATGTTTCATTGCGGGAAAAGTGGTTTAGATATATAATGTCAGGGGAAACACCCCGGAAGAATTACAAAATACAAGCCAAGAATTAGGAGGAAATAGATTATGAAGCATGTATGCGATATCTGCGGTTGGGAATATGATGAGGCTGTTGGCGCACCGGAGCACGGCATTGCCCCCGGCACCAAGTTTGAAGATCTGCCCGAGGATTTTGAATGCCCCCTCTGCGGCGTAGGCAAGGATCAGTTCTCCGAAGCATAATTCCTGCGGTTGAAGCCCTCCAATCGATCGATTGGAGGGCTTTTTCAGTGTCTGAAAGCATTCCTCCGGCTGCGTAAATGAGGAGCGCTCCATGCTTGCCTTTCTTCCCTAAAGTATGTATAATATTAAGGTGTGAAGGGAGGCGGAAGCATGCCGAAGCGTATTGCCGTAGTGGGCGGTGCAAACATGGATATCGGCGGATTCCCGAATGCCGCGCTGGTGGCAGGGGATTCCAACCCCGGCAAGGTGCGCATGTCTGTGGGCGGCGTGGGCCGCAACATCGCGGAAAATATGGCGCGCCTGGGCCTCGAAGTGGAGCTCATCACTGCCATCGGGGATGATCCCAACGGCCGCGCCATCCTGGAGGACTGCCGCGCGAAGAAGATCGGCATGCGGGGCAGCTGGGTGGAAGCGGGGGAGGGCACATCGGTGTACCTCTTCGTGGATGATGCGAGGGGCGATATGAGCGTCGCCATCAATGATATGGGCATCCAGAATTGCATCACCCCGGAGAAGCTGGCTCCCCAATTGCCGCTGCTCAATGGCATGGACGCCGTGGTGATCGACGCCAACCTGCCGGAGGAGAGCATTTCCTTCCTGGCGAAGGAAATCGCCGTACCCATCTTTGCCGATGCGGTATCCGCCGCCAAGGTGGGCAAGCTGCGCCCGTCCCTGCCCGGCATTTTCTGCCTGAAACCCAACCGCATCGAGGCGGAGCTGCTCACCGGAATCAGGATCGGCGGCGTGCTGGACGCAAATGAAGCGGCCCACCGCCTGCTGGATATGGGCCTCAAGCGCGTGTTCCTCACCATGGGCGCGCAGGGCGCGATCTGCGCCGGGGAAGGCCAGTGCGTATACCTGCCGGCGAGCGAGCGCAGCATGGTAAATGCATCGGGAGCCGGGGATGCGTTCACATCCGCGCTGGTGTGGAGCTGGTGCGAGGGCCTGTCCCTTCGGGAGAGCGGCGTGGCCGGCATGGCGGCGTCGTCCATTGCGGTGGAATCCATCTCCGCCGTGAACCCGGATATGTGTGCGGCAAGGCTGCGGGAACGCATGCAGCAGCTTGAGAAATTGATATAAATTAGGAGGATACATACATGAACCTGAACCCCTATCTTGATATTGCACCGGAAGTAAAGGCCGCGCTGGATGCAGGCAAGCCGGTGGTCGCCCTGGAATCCACCATCATTTCCCACGGCATGCCCTATCCGCAGAATGTGGAAACCGCGCTGAACGTGGAAAAGATCATCCGCGATAACGGCGCTGTGCCCGCCACCATCGCCATCATCAATGGCCGCCTGAAGGCCGGCCTTTCCGTAGAGGAGATTACCTACCTCGGCAAAAAGGGCTATGATGTGATCAAGGCCTCCCGCCGCGACCTGCCCGTGCTCATCGCCCGGGGCGACGACGGTGCAACCACCGTTGCCACCACCATGATCATCGCTGAAATGGCCGGCATCCGCGTATTCGCCACCGGCGGCATCGGCGGCGTGCACCGCGGCGCAGAAACCACCATGGATATCTCTGCCGACCTGGAAGAACTGGCCCAGACCGGCGTGCTCGTCGTCTGCGCAGGCGCAAAGTCCATCCTGGACCTCGGCCTCACCCTCGAATACCTGGAGACCAAGGGCGTGCCGGTGATCGGCTACCAGACCGAGGAGCTGCCCGCCTTCTATACCCGCAAGTCCGGCTTCGGCGTGGATTACCGCCTCGATACCCCGGAAATGATCGCCAAGTCCTTCGCGGCGAAGATCGCCATGGGCCTCAAGGGCGGCATGCTGGTTACCAATCCCATTCCTGAGGAGTATTCCATGGATCCTGAGGTCATCAACAAGGCCATTGATGAGGCCGTTGCCGAGGCCAATGCCAAGGGCATCCACGGCAAGCAGACCACGCCCTTCCTGCTCGCCAAGATCAAGGATATCACCGGCGGCGATAGCCTCGCCTCCAATATCCGCCTGGTATACAACAACGCCGAACTGGCGGCGAAGATTTCCGCCAGCCTGTAAGGAGCAGATAAAGCGGCGGCGCGAAGCATTGTGCTTTGCGCCGCCTTTACATTTGGGGGGCAGGATACACCCAAAATTTTGAACAAACAAAAAAATATGCTGTGAAAAGCGCTGGATTCAATTGACAAAATGCGGTGGAAATTGTATCATATTTATGGACGAATATGGAGGGAGCTTAGATAAATGGACAGCACGGATCTGAAAATTGTTTCCATGCTCAAGAAAAACGCCCGCGTATCCGCTTCGGCAATTGCGAAGGAGGTCGGCCTCGCCGTGTCCTCCGTAACTGAGCGTATCCGCCGCCTGGAAAACCAGGGGGTCATTCTGCAGTACACTGCGCTTGTGGACCACAGTAAAATTGAAGGCGGCATCACCGCCATGATCGGCATCAAAATTGAACATACCCGCTACATCGATAAACTGGCCAAGATTATATCCAACGACCCGCATGTGGTGTCTTTCTATATCCTCACGGGCGATCTGGATTATCTTGCATCCGTTTATGCCGTTTCTACCGAGGAATTCCGCCAGGTGCACCATGCCATCGCAAACCTTGAGGGCGTGGCCGCCGTAAAAACCTATTACATCCTCGGCACCAAATCCAAGGACGACGAGGAGAACGCCTAGGACGCTGTCCCGGCGCTCTGTCGGGAGGATGGATTCCCTCTGGGCTCCTCAGAATAAAAATCGATCCCGCTCCGGGATCGATTTTTTAATGGAATATTATCTAAGAAACGCGCGCTGAATGGCGCGTTTCTTTTTATAGATGGGCCCGGGGAAATTATTTCCCCGGGCATGGTTCTGGGGGCAGCGCCCCTGGTATTTCCTATCCGTTACAGCGTCCGCTGCAGCTTTACGCAGCGTCCCAGCACCTTTACTTCCGGCTGGGGCGCGATCACGGATTCAAATTCCCGGTCGAAGGACTGCATTTGGATGCGCATGCCATCCATCTTCAGCAGCTTGCGCACCATGCGAACGCCCTTGTACTCGATCAGCATCAGCGCGCCGTCCTGGGCGCGGGATTCGGGAATGGTGAGCAAAAGATCCCCGGCATGCACGCGGAAGCCCCGCAGGCTGTCGTCCGGCATGCGGTAGTAGAGCACCTTGTCCGGCGCGCCGCCCTCGATCTTGCCGCCGATGATGGGGGTGAGCACATGGTCGATCACCACGCCCTTGGGGTCCATCACGGGAACCCGCTTCACCACGCCGCCCAGCGCATCCAGCCAGGCGTCGGTGGATTCGTTCACCGCCTGCTGCTGCTCGGGAGCCACATCCTTGGCGGGCAGGATATATGCCCGGGGCCGGGGCCGCAGCTGCACTTCCGGCTCGGCGGCCACATCCAGCTCGGTGGAGAGGGGGCCGCCATCCGCGCCCAGGAGCTTGAGGATGCGCTGCGCCTGGTCGTCTGCGATGATGCGGCGGCCGGATTCGATATCCTTGATCACGTTTTCAGCCATGCCGCATTTGCGGCCAAGCTGCTTCTCGGTCATTTTCTTGGCAAGGCGCGCCTTGCGAATGGCGTCTCCCAATCGGCTCATGTTGATGTCCTCCTAAAGTTTATCCGGCGGAAGAAACCTTCACCCAGCCATCCTCCAAGTTGATTTTCGGCGTGGGCTCGGGGGTGGCGGTGGGCTCCGGCGTGGGAGCTGCCGCGGCTTCTTCCCGATAGATGATTTCAATGTAATCGCTGCTCACATAGCCGGTGATTCCTTCATAAACCACCTTCGTCCAGGCAGCGCCCTCCTCCAATACCTGCATCGGCGCGGCATTTTCCAGCATGGCCAGCACATCGGCCTTGCCGTTGGGTTCTGCGCGCAGCTTGAGATAGGAATCCACCTTCGCCCGGGCGGCAGTGCCCTCGATATGATCGATTCCCGGGGTGGGAATGGGCGTAGGTTCCGGGGTGGGAACCGGGGTGGCGGTGGGCACGGGGGTGGGATCGGGCTTCCTGCCGGAGAGCAGCGCGTCCAGCTGCTGGGGAGTTACGATGCCGGTCTCTCCCTGGCCGTTGTCCGCCTGCCATGCCTTTACGGCTTCCTCGGTCTGCGCGCCGAAATAGCCGTCCGCCGCGCCGCAGCTGTAACCCAGCGCGTTCAGGGCTTCCTGCAGCTCCTTCACCTTGGAAGCGAAGCTGCTGCCCCGTTCCAGGGTCACGAGCCCGCGCAGGAAAGTTTCATAATCGGATTCATCGATGCTGAAGGAGGCGTATTTCAGCAGCTCCCGCAGCTCCTCATTCCGCTCGCCGCCGCTTTCAAAGATGTTTACCTGCGTGCCGGGCGGGCAATTTTCCGCGATCCACTGGGCGTCCTCCGGGTAGAGGCGCACGCAGCCGTGGCTGGCCTTTTCGCCGAGGCCATGCAGGGAATTCCATGTGGGCTGGGAGGCGGTATCGTTGTAGAGTATGGAATGGAAGAGTATGCTGCCGGTAATCCGGGAAGCATACTTGGCAAACACCTCGTATTCGCCGAACCAGTACCATTCGGTGCGCTCCACCTCGTTCCGGGGCTGCTCCATGTAGAAGGTGCCGGTGGGCGTGGTGGCGCCGTAGCCCGTGGAGCAGATCATTTGCCGCACGATGCCGCCGTCCGCCGCAGAATACACGGTGACATACTGGTTCGTGATATCCACATCGATGGTGTAGAGCAATTCCTGTTCCTCCGCACCGGCGATGCAGGGCAGCATCAGCAGGCAGAGCAGCAGGCAAAGGATTTTCCTGAACATCTTTGGCATTCCTCCGGGACAAGAATGCATGTATTGTACCATAATATGCCTGTCAATGCAATTCCAGTTTCTTTAGCCATTTTGTAAATCTTTCCTCGGGCGGCGCTTCAAACAGCATCTCCTCGCCGGTCCTCGGATGCACAAAGCCGATGCGGAAGGCATGCAGCAGCTGGCCGCCGGTCACCGGATGGGGCGCCTTTTTCGGCCCATAGAGCGGATCGCCCAGCAGCGGATGGCCGATGGAGGCCATATGTACGCGAATCTGGTGGGTGCGCCCGGTGGTGAGCCTGCATTCCAGCAGCGTGGCGCCCTTCAGCGGCTCCAATACCCGCCAGTGGGTGGTGGCTTCGCGCCCGCCGGGCACAATGGCCATCTTCTTCCGGTCCACCGGATGCCGGCCGATGGGCCCTTCCACCGTGCCGCTCTCCTCCTTGAAGCCGCCGATGGCGATGGCCATGTAGGCCCGCTGCACGCTGTGCGCCTTGATCTGCTCCGAGAGGGAGAGGTGGGCGAGGTCATTCTTCGCCACGAGCAAAAGTCCCGAGGTATCCTTGTCGATCCTGTGCACGATGCCGGGGCGTATCTCCCCGCCGATGCCGGAGAGCTGGTCCAAATGCTGGAGCAGGGCGTTCACCATCGTGCCGTCCGGGTTGCCCGCCGCGGGATGCACCACCATGCCGCTGGGCTTGTACACCACGGCGAGATCGCTGTCCTGGTAGATGATGTCCAGGTGGATATCCTGCGCCTCGATGGATGAGGGCTCCGCATCCGGCAGGGTGAGGGAGATTTCGTCCCCGGCCTTCACTTTCAGGCCCGCCTTTAACTGCGCCGCGCCGTTCACCAGCGCCATGCCGTCCTTGATCAGCGCGCCCGCCCGGGACCGGGTGATGCTTCCCAGCTCCGCACAGAGCACATCCAGCCGCTCGCCGCTTCTCTCCGGCGCGACCGTAAGCTTGAAAATATCAGGCATTTCCCTTCCTCCTCTCCGAAAGCAATACGGAAACCACCGCCAGCGCCGCGCCCAGGCAGACGAACACATCCGCAGGGTTGAACACGGCGAAATTCACGAAATCCAGCCGGATAAAGTCGATCACATAGCCATAGGCCAATCTATCATATAGATTGCCGAGGCCGCCGCCGATGATGATCCACAGCCCCGCGCGCAGAAGGCGCGGCGCATCCGGGTGGCGCAGCAGCCAGATGAGCAGCACGGCCATCAGCGCGAAGGTAATGAGCGGCAGCAGCCAGTTGCCCGCCAATATGCCGAAGGCCGCGCCGGTGTTTTTCACAAATGTCCAGCTCAGCACCCCGGGAATGGCCGTTACCGCGCCGCCCGTCAGGCTGCGCAGCGCGATAATCTTGCATACCCGGTCGATGGCGATGGCCGGGATTGCCAGCCACCACAGCTTACATCCTTGCCTCAATTGCATGGATAACCTCCGCGATAAAGCCGCTGATCTGCGGCATGTTGTTCTCCACCAGGCGCTTCAAAAGCACGATCAGCCCCGCGCCCAGCACCGTGAATCCTATGGAAAAGCCCAGGCCACGCAGTATACCGGTGAGTATGCTGGTCCAGATCAGCCTGCTGCGGCTCGACATGTACTGCACATAGCGCTCCAGCTGCACCCGCTCCAGCGTGCCGATCAGCTTTTCGATCAGTTCCCGGTCGTATCCCTTCATGTATCCACCTCCGAAGGGAGTTTTCCCGGTTCGGAAGTGCAGTATACGGGGGAGGGGAGACGCGCTGGGGGACGCTGTCCCCCAGTCCCCCTGCCAAAGGGCGAGCCGCCCTTTAGAAACCCCGGTAAGCAACGCTTCGCGTTGCAGAATAATTATCACGACGCGAAGCGTCGTTAGCAGAGGGGTCCAGGGGAAATCATTTCCCCTGGCGGATTCTTAAGGCGGAGCCTTAAGCAGGGTGTAGGGACAGCGTCCCTGCCGGGTTCTTAGGGCAGAGCCCTAAGCGTCCCCCCACGGCAAAACAGCCTGTCGTTTCGACAGGCTGTTGATCTTGCGTGTTCTTACTTGAGGAGTGCCTCGTTTGCGGTGAGCGCGGCCATCTGCTCTTCCACCAGCTTGCGGAAGTTGGCGCGATAGGCGTCGGCTGCGGCGCGCAGGTGATCGGCCTCCGCCTTGGTTTCGGTGGCGATCTTCTCAGCATCGCCCATCAGGGTTTCCGCATGGGCATTTGCATCGGCGATGGTCTTTTCGGCCTGGGCGTTGGCATCCTCAATGGTCTGCTGGGCGCGCTTCTTGGCCTCGGCGATGGTTTCATCTGCGATGCGCTGTGCGCCGATCAGGGATTCGCGCATGGCGGATTCCAGATTCTTGAAGTAGCCGGTCTCGTTGTAATCGGGCAGCTTCTTCTCCATCTCGGCCTTTTCGGCTTCGAGGGCGGCCTTGGCGGCCTCCAGCTGCTGCACCTGGGCATTCAGCGCCAGGTTTTCGCGAATCATGTTGCCAAGCTGTTCTGCGAGTTCATCGAGGAAATCATCCACCTGTTCCACATTGTAGCCGTTGGAAGCCTGAGTGGAAAACTCTTTCTCCTGAATATCCTTTACACTGATTGCCATATGCTTATTCTCCTTTACATGAAGTTGGTACTAAGCTGTGTATTTAAAGAGGCGCACGGCAAGCCGTCCCTTGCGGGTTTGCCCCTCAAAAGCAGTAATGCGCATGCGGCCGTGGCCGCGAATGGAGAGCAGGTCGCCCTCCTCCAAGTGTATGTCGCCGCGCAGCTCAATCATGTGACTGCGCTTCACCAGCCCGGCCTCGATCAGCTTCTGGGCCTCGCTCCGGGACAGCCTGAGCCCCGCCGCGATCACCGCGTCCAGGCGTTCGCTGGATACCGTGACCCGCAGTTCAACGCCCTCCGGGGGTTTGAGCGCAGGCACGCCGTCAAAGGATTTTACCTTTAAGCTCGCCCGCCCGGCGGATTCCAGATTGCCGCAGATGTAAGATTCCACATCCCGGTGGCAGAAGAGGTAGGCCGTGCCCTCCTGAGCTCCCATGGCAATATCGCCGGTGGCGTCCCGCTCGAGCCCCAGGCCCATCACAGCGCCCAGCAAATCCCGGTGGCCGGGGGCTGCGTACTTGGGATTCCATTTCAGCTCCAGGCAGGCGATGGGGTACTCCCAGGCCTCCGGGGCTTCATCCGTGTAAAATGCCGCGATGCGGCGCTCGGCACCGTCATATCCGCCGAAAAAGGCTGCGCATACTCCGGCTTCGTTGGCGGCGGAGAGCGCATCCCGCTCCATGGGCGGTTCGAGGAAGCGGGTGAAGCAGGCATTTCCCGCGTAGCAGGCGCGGAGGGCCAGCTCCTTCATCCGCTTTTTTTCCAAATCGCCCGTCATCGAACTATGGTGATGAGCAGGATGTACAGCCGTGCCCACAGGCGCTCAATGATTGTGATGGCGATCATCGCAAACCAGCAGGAGAGATCCAGCGGAATGCGGGTGCGGGTCATCACCCACATGCTCAGGCGCCGGAAGGGCGCCACAAAGGGCGCGATGAACTTCGCCAGCCAGTAAAAGGCCCGGAACTTTGGGCGGAACCAGCTGAGTATCACATAGAGCAGTATGGCGCTGTCAAGCACCTGCAGAAAGATCGATACCGCCGAAAACACATGGGACAGGGTCAGCATGCCTCCACCTCCTTGCTGGAATTGTGATTCAAGGTCAACGGCCCGTTATGGCCGGGGCAGCCAGGTTCCCGAGGGAGGCCCATTATGGGCCGACTAGCAGCGCGGACAGGGGATATCCCGCCGCGTAGCTGCGATGGACATTTATGGCCGAGGCAGCCAGGTTCCCCGAGGGAGGCCCGTTATGGGCCGACTAGCGGCGAGGACAGGGGATGTCCCGCCGCGTAGCTGCGACGGACATTTATGGCCGGGGCAGCCGAGGTTAGAAGAAGCGGTCGTCTACATCGTAGGTCTCGTTTACTTCCACGGTCATCGGTGCGATGAGGTAGGTGCAATCGGAAGCCTTGCGGATGGTGGCGCGCAGGGCAAACACGGCTCCGGAGAGGGTGTCCACGGCGCGCTGCATCAGCGCGGGATCCATTTCATCCAGGGTGAGAACCACGGTGTTGTTCATGATCAGGTTGTCAATCACTTCGCAGCAGTCCTTCAGGGTGCGCAGGGAATACATCACCGTGCGCTGGCGGGAAGCGCCCTCCATCCGGGGAGCACGGCTCTGCTGGGCTTCGAAGCGGGGCGCTTCATCATCCAGGCTGCCGAAGCGGGAAGCGCGCGGGCTGTAATCGTAGCGCTGGGGACGCTGTTCTTCCCGGGGCGCGGGCCTGCGCTGGCCGCCCTGGGGCGCATTCCGGGAGCCGTCGAAGCGGCTGGGCTGCTGGCTGCGGCTCATACGCGGGGTGCGCGTGGGCTCATAATTGTTGTTGTAGCGCCGGGAAACCTCCTGGCGGGGACGCTCCTGCGTGCGCTGCGGGCGCTGCGGTGCGTAGGCCTGCGGCTTGCCGTAGTTGCCGGATTCGAATTCATCCTCATAAACCTCGCGCGGCTCATCGTCGTCCACGAGTCCGATGAATTCCAAAACCTTGCCGAAACCGCCGCTCTTTTTGCGCGCCATATGAAAAACCCCCTGTGTCTGTATCGTAATTTATGTGCGGGCGCCGAACAGCGCCCGGCCCAGACGCACCAGCGTCGCGCCCTCCTGGGCGGCCACGATGCAATCTGAAGACATGCCCATGGAGAGCACGTTCATGGAAACATTGGAAATATCCCCGTCGCGGAAGCGCTCAAACCAGCCGCGCATCCGCCTAAAGTACGGGCGCAGGCTCTCCGGGTCCTCCGCAATGGGCATGATGGCCATCAGGCCTTCGATGTGGATGCCGGGAAGGAGCGCGCAGCGCCGCAGGAAGGCAGGCAGCTCCTCCTCGGAAACGCCGCCCTTCTGCTGCTCCTGGGCAATATTCACCTGAATGAGCGCGGGAATCACCCGATTGTGCTCCATGGCCCGGCGGCTCAGTTCCTCCGCGAGGCTGTCCCGGTCCAGGGACTGCACCATGGCAATCCGCTCCGCAATGTATTTTACCTTGTTGCTCTGGAGAGAGCCGATCAGGTGAATCTGAAAATCCGGGTTCAGCTGGTCGATCTTGCCCATGAGCTCCTGCACCCGGTTTTCACCGATGATGCGTATGCCGCAATCGTAGGCAGGGTTGATGGTGTCGGCGGCGTGGGTCTTGGTAACTGCGCAGATTTCCGCGCCGCCCCACTTGGCCGATGCATCGCCGATCCTCTCCCGCCAGATGCGGATGTTGTCTTGAAGCATGCTATTCTCCATAAATACAACTCCATTTGTTGTAAACGGCAGGCAGAACAGCCTGTTGGATCGCAGCCGGCTACATGCGCTGCGGCTGCGTTTTTCCGGGCCTTACTTGATAAGCACCGTCTGGCCAATTCCGATTGCGTTCTCCACCAGCGGCTGGATCAGCGCGTGGGAACCATCGTTGGAGAGCACCTCTACCGGCACAAAGGTGCCGCCGGGCACATCGTAGAGCCACACGCCCATCTGGCCGTTCTGCTCGTAGAGCGCACGGGATACCACGGACAGGCCGGAGATGGTGCTGGAGAGCTTGGCCTTGCCGGTGCGCTGGTAAATCAGCGGACCGATGGGATCGTTGATCTGGAAGATGGCCAGATCCTTCTGCACGCTGGTGACGTAGGCAGTGAAGGATAGGTCTTCAAAGCCCTCCATCTGCAGGTAATACTGCTGCCCGACCACGGGATTCCAGCTGTCGTCGCTGGTCACCAGCGCCACATACCAGCTGTCCTGGTTCACCAGGCGGTAAATATCCGCGGTCTTGGCGGATTTCGCCGCGCCCAGATTACCGCCGGTGAGCACCGTGCGGATGTCTGCCGCGGTGAGGGTGGGCAGGGTTTCCACGGAGAGGGAGCCCTCGTAGCCATCGGTGTAGAAGGAAACCACGCCGGTCTCCGCTGCGGACTCCACCTTCCGCCAGCTCTGGATGCTGGACAGGCGGGTGTTTTCCGTGTCATAGAGCTTGGAGAGCTTGGTATCCTCGCGCTTGTTCTGGCGCAGGTATTCCTGACGGTTTACCATGGCGGTTTCCAGCTGCTGGGCCGCAGTGAGCAGGCTGCCGCTGGAGCGATGGTTCACCAGGTTCTTGAATTCCAGTACCATCATATCCACGATGGTATCGTATCTTTCCAAATCGGCGTCCTTGATGTTGTTCAGGATCTGGTTCTTGTGGTAATCCTGAATTTCCGCACGGGTCTCCTCCAGCTTGGCCAGCAGGCCCTCGGAATAGCCGGCGGTGTACACATAGGCCACGGTGTCGCCCGCGTTCACCAGCGTGCCTTCCGGCGCGATGTATTCCACCCGGGCGGTGGAATCGGAGGTGATCACCTGTTCATCGCGGATGATTGCGCAGTCCATCATCTGGGAAAACTCCGATTGGGCTGCGATGATCACCGCTTCCTTACTGCCCAGATTCAGGTGCGGGCGCGCGATCAGAAACGCGATTGCCAAAAGGACCAAAAGAAAGATATAAAATCTTCCGGTAACCCTCTTTTTTCTGCGCATAAGCCTCGCTCCGAACGTAAGTAATGTTGTTTCTGCGAAAAAACCCCGCAGAAAGGCATAAAACTGGCAACATAGAGCCTATTTTGTATTATACCCCATATTTATGGCGGGTGCAATGATGATATATTGACAACTTCGTGCCAAAATGATTATAATGAAGAAAGATTGCGGAGGAAAGACATGTTTGAAATCAATCGCAGCAGCCTCGTGCTCTTCGGGCTGGAAATCCGCTGGTACGGCGTGCTCATCGCGCTGGGCGTGCTGGGCGCGGTGCTGCTGGCCCTGAAAAGGGAGAAGCAGCTGGGCCTGAAGAAGGATACCACGCTGAACCTGGCGCTCATCTGCGTGCCGGTGGGCGTGATCTGCGCGCGGCTTTACTATGTGATTTTTTCCTGGGATTATTATTCCGCCCATCCCGGCGAAATCCTGAACCTGCGCAGCGGCGGCCTCGCCATCTACGGAGCCGTGATCGGCGGCGCGCTGGCGGCGCTCATCTATGCGAAGGTTGGCAAAACCAGCTTCGCTTCCATTGCCGATCTCATCGCTCCCGGGCTCGCCTTCGGCCAGGCCGTGGGCCGCTGGGGCAATTTCCTCAACCAGGAGGCATACGGCGCGCTGGTGGAAAATCCCGCGCTGCATTTCTTCCCCGTATCCGTATATATAGAGGGAAGCGGCTGGCACTGGGCTACCTTCTTCTATGAATCCATCTGGTGCGCAATGATCTGTGCGGCGCTTCTGATTCTCGAAGGGAAGGGAAAGTTCCGCAAGCGGGGCGATGTATTCCTTTCCTACGCCTTCCTCTATGCCCTCGAGCGCTGCGTTGTGGAGGGCCTGCGCAGCGATAGCCTGTACCTCGGCCCCTTCCGGGTGAGCCAGCTGCTGAGCTTCGCGGCGCTCATTGTTCTTGCCGTCCTGCTGGCTTTCCGGGGGAAGCACCGGCCCCTGCTGCAGCGGCTGCTGCCCGTGTGTTTCGCGGTGATGCTGCTTTTTCAGTGGAATATTCTTTTAAGCATATTGCTTGCGGCTGCTGCGCTGTTTGCTGCCGCAAAGCTCTATTTTGAAATTATCGATCCAGAAATGTGAGGTGCTACAAATGAGAAACCTTACCATGCTCACCGACCTGTACCAGCTTACCATGATGTATGGCTATTACAAAACCGGTATGCGCAACAACCTCGCCACCTTCGATATGTTTTACCGAAGCAAGGCGGAGAGCACCCACTATGCCATCATGGCGGGCCTCGAACAGCTGATTGATTACCTGCAGAACCTGCGTTTTGATGAGGAATCCCTCGCCTACCTGCGCGGGCTGGGCATCTTCGATGAGGATTTCCTCACCGAGCTCAAGAATTTTGAATTCCACGGCGATGTTTATGCCGTTCCCGAGGGCACCATCGTGTTCTCCGGCGAGCCGCTGATCCGCATCACCGCGCCCATCTTCGAGGCGCAGCTGGTGGAAACGGCGCTTCTGAACATCATCAACCACCAGACCCTGATCGCCACCAAGGCCAGCCGCGTGGTGCAGGCTGCCGAGGGCGGCACGGTGATGGAATTCGGCCTGCGCCGCGCCCAGGGTCCGGACGCCGGCATCTACGGCGCCCGCGCCGCCATCATCGGCGGCTGCCGCAGCACCAGCAATGTATTGACCGGCCAGATGTACAACATTCCCATCGCGGGCACCCACGCCCACAGCTGGGTAATGTCCTTCCCGGATGAGCTTTCCGCCTTCCGCAAGTATGCCGAGATGTTCCCCACCAGCTGCCTTCTGCTGGTGGATACCTACGATACCCTTCGCTCCGGCGTGCCCAACGCCATTACCGTGTTCAACGAGCTCCGGGAAAAGGGCTTCGAGCCCAAGGGCATCCGCCTCGATTCCGGCGACCTTGCCTACCTCTCCCGCGAAGCCCGCAAGATGCTGGATGACGCCGGCTTCCCCAATGCCGCCATCTGCGCCTCCGGCGACCTGGATGAAAACCTGATCCGCGATCTCAAGCTCCAGGGCGCATGCATCGATACCTGGGGCGTGGGTACCAAGCTGATCACCAGCGAGGATTGCCCCTCCCTGGGCGGCGTGTACAAGCTGGCTGCCGAAACCATCGATGGCCGGGTCATTCCCAAGATGAAGGTATCTGAAAACCCGGTGAAGATCACCAATCCCGGCATCAAGAAGCTCTACCGCCTCTATGACAATGCCACCGGCAAGGCTGTGGCCGATCTCATCGCCCTCGAGCATGAAATCTATGATACCAGCCGCCCGCTCACCATCTATGATCCCATCAATACCTGGAAGAGCATGACCCTCACCGATTACACCATGAAGGAACTGCAGGTGCCCGTATTCAAGGGAGGCAAGTGCGTTTACCAGTCGCCCTCCCTTGCGGAGATCCAGAAGCACTGCCAGGAGGACCTGGATACCTTCTGGGATCAGTACAAGCGCCTGCTCAACCCCCACCGCTACAAGGTGGACCTCTCCGACAGCCTCTGGATGCTCAAAAACTCCATGCTGCAGAACTACCGGAAGGGCTGACGGGGACGCCGTCCCCGAACCCCGCCAAGGGGGATATGATTCTCCTTGGAACCATCAGAAATAAAAATCGGCCCTGCTTCGGGGCCGATTTTTTATGTTGGGGATTCTTAAGGGCATCATGCCCTTAAGCAGGAGTCCAGAGGACAGCGTCCTCTGGCAAGGGTTCTCAGGGGACAGCGTCCCCTGAGTGCTTCCCCCACGAAAACCGTGCAGACAATATTGCCTGCACGGTATAAATATGCTCTTTTTGATTCACCCCTTGGCGCGCGCCCAGCTCAGATATCCGGCTGGAGCAGGCCATAGGAACCGTCGTTGCGGCGGTAGAGCACATTCATGTTCTCATCCTCCTCGTTCATGAAGAGGAAGAAATCATGGCCCAGCAGTTCCATCTGGGTGATGGCGTCCTCAATGCTCATGGGCTTGATGGCGAACTTCTTGCGGCGCACGATGTCGTAGGTCTGCTCCTCGTAAACCGGGGCTTCCACGACGGGCTCCAGCTCGGCAGTGCGGATGCGCTTCTCGAGCTTGGTGCGGTGGCGGCGAATCTGGCTCTCCAGCTTGTCCACGGCATGGTCGATGGAGAGGTACATGTCGTTGGAGGATTCCTCGGCGCGGAGGATGGTGCCGGCGGCGTTGACGGTGATTTCAACGATATTGCGGGCTCCCTTCTGCACCTTGAAGCGCACGGTGGCTTCCGGCTCCTCGCGGAAATAGCGTTCGAGCTTGCCCAGCTTTTTTTCCACACGGGTTTTCAGGCTGTCGGAGACGGCCATATCTTTGCTGGTATAAACAAACTTCATCTAAATCGCTCCTTTTTATCTGATATCGGCGATGGCTGCAGCGCAGCTTATTCAAACCGTAATGTTAATATTCGCCGTTTCTTAACGTTTTCCTGCTGGGAAACCGGATTCTGGAAAATTTTTTTCTTAACAAAGGGTTTATTTCGGCTTTGCCTTCCGCACAACCCGCTTCTTCGGCTTGAATTCATTTTCGAAGCGCACATCCGGCCGGGCATTTTTTGCCGCGTCCACCAGGAAGATGGAAAAACGGTCGATGCCCTGCAGAAAGCGGGCGGATTTGGCCTCCCGCAGCTCCGCATCCTGGAAGCCCGCCATGGCGGAGAGGGCCTTTTCCCATTTGCCGGTGGTGGCAGCCGAGGAAATCTGCTCGGGAACCACGGCGATCAGCTTTTTTCCCTTCTCGGTGGAGACAAGGTGCTTGCCGCTCCTGCGGGCGTAGCCCACCTGGATCAGCCGCTCGATGATGCTCGCCCGGGTGGCCGGGGTGCCGAGGCCGGAATCCTTCATCTGCTCCCGCAGCGCCTCATCCTCGATCTCCCGCCCGGCATTTTCCATCATGGAGAGGATGGAAGCATCGGTGTGGGGCTGGGGAGGCTTGGTCTTGCAGGCCTTGGTGGTGATTTTCTCCACCCTGCGCTTTTCGCCCCTGCTGAGCTTGGGCAGCAGAATTTCACCCTTTTCCGGCTTATCATTTTTGTAGAGCGCCTTCCAGCCATCCCGGATGGGCGCGGAGCCGGTGGATTTGAAATCATGCCCCTTTGCCCGGGTGATGATCTTCGCAGATTCATATTCGTAGGCGGGGTAATGAGCGGCGATCAGCCTGCGGGCCACCATATCGTAGATGTTTTTTTCATCCAATGCCAGCTTTTCAAGTACCGGCACCTTCTCCGTGGGCACGATGGCGTGGTGATCGCTGATTTTGGAATTGTCGTAGAAGCGCTTCAAGTGCATATCCGGGTTCATCTCGGGGGAGGAGACGAAGGCGGCGTAGGGCTCCGGGAGCTTGGCGAGCGCCTTCTTGATCTTCGGGCGCATGTCGTCCGGCAGGTAGCGGCTGTCGGTGCGGGGATAGGTGAGCAGCTTGTGCTTCTCGTAGAGGGACTGGGCGATTTTCAGCGTCTTGTCTGCGGAATATCCGTAGCGCTTGTTCGCCTCCCGCTGCAGGGTGGTGAGGTCAAAGAGCTGGGGCGGCGGCATGCGCTTGTGCTCGCTTTCGCTCTCGATCACCTCGGCTTCCTGTCTGTTCACTTCGGCCTTGATCTTCTCAGCAAGCTCCTTCGTGGGGCAGCGGGTCTCCTTGGTTTCGGGGTTGATCCACAGGCCCTCGTAGTCGCCGAAATTGGCGCGGACCTCCCAGTAATCCTGGGGCACGAAGTTTTCGATCTCCAAATCCCGCTTCACGATCAGGTTCAGCGTGGGGGTCTGCACCCGGCCGATGGATAGATGGGCGTTGTAGCGCAGGGAAAAAGCCCGGCTGGCGTTCATGCCCACCAGCCAGTCGGCAACGCTTCTGCAGCGGGCGGATTCATAGAGGGCGTCGTAGCTGGAGGCGGGCTTGAGGGAATCAAAGCCCTGCCGGATGGCGGCGTCCGTCATGGAGGAGATCCAGAGCCGCTCCACGCGCTTTTTGCAGCCGGAGAGGCGGTAAATATAGCGGAAGATCAGCTCGCCCTCCCGGGCGCTGTCCGTGGCGCAGATGATGGAATCGATCTTTGCCGAATTCATCAGCTTTTTCACGATTTCATATTGCTTTTTCGTGGCCGGCAGGGCCTTGAGGGGGATATCTTCCGGCAGCATGGGCAGATCCGCCATATTCCACTTCTGCCATCTTTCATCCACTTCGCCGGGCTCGCACAGGGAAACCAGGTGGCCGATGGCCCATGTGACCACATAATCATCGCCGTAGAGAAAGCCGTCGCCCCGGGATTTTGCGCCCAACACCCGGGCGATATCCTTTGCAACGGAGGGCTTCTCCGCAACCACCAGCTTCTTCATAGCCTTACCTCCATAAATTCTGTATACCATCATATCCTTTTCCCGGCAAACATTCAAGCCCGATTTCGAAAATTCGGTGAAGAGGGCGGGAATGCTTGTAAATCACATATTTTCATGCTACAATAATTTTGTAGTATTAGGTAGAAAACTGCGCATTGCCGCAAATCAGCACGGCGGGCGCGAATGATGGAGGATTACATAATGGATACTAGAATTATTGTTCGCAAGGCTCTGGAAAACGGACTGGTGATCCCGGCATTCAACATTCCCCACCCGCCGATGCTCAAGGCCATCGCCCAGGCAATCGTGGATGAAAACAGCGTGGCCATGATTCAGGTCGCCCGCCTGGAGTGGGAAAAGTTTGAATCCGGCAGCCTGGAGAACATCGCCGAGGAATATGCCAAGTACGCCGTAGAGGGCCATACCCTGCTGCATCTGGACCATGTTCCCGTAATCGATGAGGACCACAAGGAAGTGGACTATGTTCCGATCATCAAGCGCGCCATCAACGCCGGCTACGGCTCCGTAATGGTGGATGCTTCCCGTCTGGACCTGGAAGGCAACATCGCCGCCACCCGCATCGTTGCAGATATCGCCCATGCCGCCGGCATCCCGGTGGAGGCCGAGCTGGGCGCCGTTATGGGCCATGAAACCGAGCAGACCGCCATCCCCTATGAAGAAATCTTCGCCAAGAAGATGGGCTTCACCAAGGTGGACGAGGCCCTGCGCTTCGTAAAGGAATCCGAGTGCGATTGGCTCTCCGTCGCCGTCGGCAGCGTGCACGGCGCCATCGCCGATAACCTGCTGGACCAGAAGAAGCCCGCCGCCAAGCTGGATGTGGAACACATCCAGACCCTGCGCGACGCCCTCAATATCCCGCTGGTTCTCCACGGCGGCTCCGGCATCGAGCATGATTACATCGTGGGCGGCATCAAGGCCGGTATCGCCAAGATCAATGTCGGCACCGAGCTGCGCCAGCCCTATGAGCGCGCCATGCGTGAAAAGAATGATATCGAATATGCACGCGAAGTGGTTTACAAGCGCTGCCGCGAGCTGATCCGCGATTTCCTGCACACCGCCGACGACGCGAAGGTGCTGTTCTAAGCAGAGGACGCTGGGGGAACACTGGGGGCTGTCAGCCCCCAGACCCCGGCAGGGACGCTGTCCCTGCACCCTGCCAAAGGACGCTGTCCTTTGGAAACCTGCCAGGGGAAATGATTTCCCCTGGACCCCTCTGAAGCAACGCTGCGCGTTGCAGAAATAGAATTCAGCGACGCGCAGCGTCGCACACAGGGGTTTCCAAAGGGAATCATTCCCTTTGGTCAGGGGTTTGGGGGCTGAAAGCCCCCAAGGTCCCCCCGCAACCCTCGCCACCTCCCCGATATGCAAATATCGGGGAATTGCTGTATAAAGGGGAAATATGGTGAAGAATGTACAATTTCATGGCAGGATTGCGCTCTTGACGGGCGCGGGCGGCGGCATCGGCGCGTCGCTCACGAAGCGCCTGCATGCGCTGGGCTATACCCTTGCGCTGGTGGGTCGGAGCGAGGAAAAGCTGCGCGCCGCGGCGAAGGACTGCGGGGAGGATACCCTGTTCATCCCCGGCGATCTTGCGGACGCGGAATTCGTGCAGGGCGTGGTGGCGCGCGTTGTTCAGCATTTTGGAAGGCTGGATTTGCTGGTGAACAACGCGGGCATCGTATTCGTCCAAAATATGGAGGACACCAGCTACGAACGGCTGGACGCCATGATGCGCACCAATGTGTACGCGCCCTACATACTCTGCCGGGACGCGATCAAGCCCCTGCGGGAATCGGACTGCGCGGCCATCGTGAACATCGGCTCGGTGGTGAGCCACAAGGGCTACGCCACCCAGAGCGCTTACGCCACCGCCAAGCATGCGCTGCTGGGCATGAGCAAGGCGCTGGCCGCCGAGGTGTACAGGGATGGCATCCGCGTGCACATGATCTCCCCCGGCGCGGTGAATACCGAGATGGCGCGCACCATCTCCCGCCCGGATATTGATATGGACGCGCTGATCTCCACCGAGGATATCGCCGATACCATGGAATTTCTGCTCACCCACCGCAGCAACGCAGTGATCGATGAAATCGAGATTCACCGGGTGGGCAAGCAGCCCTTTATTTAAAGATCGAACCCAGACAAAGGAATGAGGTACACCATGAAACGCATAATCGCTGCACTGCTGATACTGGCAATGATGCTCTCCGGCAGCGCCTCCTTCGCCCTCACCGGCGAGGAAGTGCTGGGCCTGGTGAGCTCCGATTCGGACAGCGGAACCGGCTATTCCGGCTATCCCACGCTTTCCGTGGGTTCCAGGGATGGCGATGATTCCGCCGCCTATGTCGTAGCCCTGCAAAACCGCCTGCAGGAGCTGGGCTATCTCACCAGCGCCGCCGATGGCCAGTACGGCGCGATGACGGAGAGCGCAGTGCTCCGCTTCCAGGAGGTCAATGGGCTCACCCCCTCCGGCGTGGCGGATGATTCTACCCAGAATTATCTCTATTCCTCCGCTGCAAAGGCCGCGCCGGTGAGCGAAATCGCCGATTCCGAGGGCCTGCGCGTGCAGCAGAAGATGATGCTCTGGGGCTTCATGTATGGCTACGCGGACGGCGTGATCGGCGAAGCCACCAAGACCGCCGTGGCGGAATTCAAGAATTATATCTACACCACCTGCTCGGCCGCCTACGCCGCCTATGCCACCCCCGCGCCCACTCCCGAACCCACTCCGGACCCCGGTACCCAGCCCGTGGCCATGGATGTGCCCAAGGGCGAGGCAAATGTGGAGGTGAATGGCTATGACGGCGAAATCACCGAGGATGTGATGCGCTATGTGAATGGCGAATACAGCTTCCAGGTCTACCAGCGGGATATCCGCAGCGGCGAGGAAAATGATGAGGTGTGGCGCATCCAGCGCCGCCTGCGCCAGCTGGGCTATCTCTACAAGCCGGACGGCGAATTCGGCTCCCTCACCGAGCGCGCGCTGAAATATTTCCAGAAGAAGAATGGCCTCCCGGAAACCGGCATTGCGGACCGGGCCACCCAGGAAAAGCTCTTCTCCGCCGAGGCTGCCAAATCCGAGGAATACATCTTCCCTTACAAGATCGGCGTGGATATCGATCGCCAGCGCGTATATATCTACGAATGGAATGGCAGCGATTACAGCGAACAGCTGATGCGCTTCAAGTGCTCCACCGGCGTGGAGGGCTATGATACCCCCACCGGCACCTACCAGTCCGGCGGCAAGGTCACCTTCGATGAATGGTATTACTTCGCCGAGTACAATTGCTATGCCAAGTATGCCTACCGCATTGTGGGCGGCATTCTCTTCCATTCCGTGCTCTACAATTCCTCCAAGCAGGGGCCCACGAATTCCTCCGTGCGCGCCCTCGGCAAAAAGGCTTCCCACGGCTGCATCCGCCTCTCTGTGGATAATGCCCAGTGGATCTTCGAAAACTGCCCGGAGGGCACCACGGTTGTGATCAAGTAAGTGGGGGAAGCGAAGGGGACGCTGGGGGCAGATAGCCCCCAGACCCCTGACCAAAGGGACAGTGTCCCTTTGGAAACCCCAGTATAAAAAGCCTGTCCCATGGTGGGACAGGCTTTTTAAATTCTTCTGAGCGCATGTAGTACGCTTTTCAGAGGGGTCAAGGGGAATCGTTTCCCCTTGCAGGGTGCAGGGACAGCATCCCCTCCGTCTCACTCAAACTCCTTGATCAGCGCTTCCATCATCACATCGCGGGGCGCGGGAACGCCGGTCCAGAGCTCAAAGTTCAGCGCGGCCTGGTTCACCAGCATGCCGAGGCCGGTGAGGATGTTCGCGCCCTTTTCCTCGGCTTTCTTGAGGAATACGGGCATGGCGGGGTTGAACACCACATCGCACACGGGCATGCCGGGCTTGATGCAGTCGTAGTTGATATCCGGATAAGCGTCCACATCGGGGTGCAGGCCCACACAGGTGCCGTTGATCAGGATCTCGGTGTCCTCCGGCAGCTGGGCGGTACCCTCCCAGGGGAAGTAGGCGGCGGCAGAGGCGGTATTTTCGGTGATGGTCTTCACCAGCTCCTCGCCGCGGGTATGGTTGCGGTTGATGATGTTGATCTTCTTGGCGCCGGCCAGCGCGCATTCCACGCCGATGGCCTTCGCGGCGCCGCCTGCGCCGAGGATGGTGATCACCTTGCCCTCCAGCGGGATGCCGGCGTCCTTCACGGAGCGCACGAAGCCCTTGCCATCGGTGTTTTCGCCGATGAATTTATCGCCTTTGCGCACCACGGTGTTCACCGCGCCGATGATGCGGGCAGCCTCGCTCAGCTCGTCCAGGTGTTCCAGCACGGCGATCTTGTGGGGCATGGTGAGGTTCACGCCCTTCATGCCGGTGGCGCGCATGCCGCGCATGGCGTCGGCGAGGTCTTCAACGGCCACGCGGCAGGTGATGTAGCGGTAATTCAGCCCGGCGGCGGCAAAACCGGCCTCCTCGACAACTCCGGTGGGGTTGCCATCCACAGGATCGCCGAATACGCCGACCAGTTCAGCGCGGTAATTCTTTTCAGCCATGGTGTAATCTTCCTTTCAGTTGGGATGCATCAACCCTTCGGCCGCTCATCGCCCATGAAGAACAGCGCAACGGTGCTCGGTCCGCAGTGGGAGCCGATCACGCAGCCGATGCGGCAGATGCGGATCTGGTCCTTGAGCTTGGGGAACTTTGCCTCGATGGAAGCGCGCATCAGCTCCGCCTCCTCCGGGCAGCAGGAGTGGCAGATGAAGCATTTGCCATCGTAATCCGTGCCGTTCTGGGCATGCTCCACCATCACCTTCACAGTTTCAGAAACGGCCTTCTTTTTGCCGCGCACCTTGTCGTAGGCGGAGAGGCCGCCCTCCGCGTTCACACGCATGATGGGGCAGATGCCCAGGATGGTGCCCAGGGTGGCGCTCAGGCCGGTCACGCGGCCGCTGCGGCGGAAGTGGGTGAGATCGGAGCAGTAGAACTGGTGGTGCAGCTTGGTGCGGTTTTCATTCAGCCATGCGGCCACTTCATCCAGGCTCTTGCCCGCGTCGCGCATATCCGCAGCGTAATCCACCAGCATGCCGAAGCCGGAGGAGGCTGCCAGGGAATCCACCACCACGATGCGGCGGCCCGGATGGCTCTCCATCACGGCCTCTGCGGCGCGGAAGGCGTTTGCAGCGGTGTTGGAAAGGCCGGAGCTGAAGGTGATGTGCAGCCAATCGCCCTCGGTGGCGAGCAGGCCCTCGAAGTATTCCACAAATTCCGCCTCGTTGATCTGGGAGGTGTGGGGCATTGCGCCGGCGGCCACGGTGGCATAGAAGCTATCCAGCGAACCGGGGGTGCGCTGCATATCATCCACATACTCAGTTTCACCGATGGCGTAGGCATTGAAATACACGGGGATATCCCGGCCCTGCATGTAGGAATAGGGCAGGTCCACATTGGAGCAGCAGCTCAGGTTGAATTTTCTATCCATTATTTATGTACTCCCTTGATGATGTATTTTCCTTCTTTTTCGGGCCGTCGGGAATGAATGCGACGGTTCTTATACGCTTTATTATAGCAAAGAGAGGATGAAACGTCAATAAAATATGAAGGCCGAGTCCCGATGAAGGGATTCGGCCTTGCAGTTTGGGGAAATCAGGTATCCAGAACCCGGCGGCCCCAGCTGAATACGCGGCTGTAATAGCCGGACGCCATATCGCTGATAACAACCTTGCCCGCGCCGGAGGAGGCGTGGATAAACTGGTTGCTGCCGAGGTAGATGCCGGTGTGGTCGCTCAGGTCGCCATCGGAGATGGTGTTGAAGAACACCAGGTCGCCGCGGCGCAGGCTGGACTTGGCGGAGATCTTGGTTCGCGCCTCGTTGTAGCCTTCGGCATAGGCGGTGCGCTTCAGGGTTACGCCCACCTGCTTGAAGCAATACTGGGTGAGGCCGGAGCAATCGAAGGTGGCGGTGCCGGTGGCGCCGAATACATACTTCTTGCCGAGCTGCTGCTGGGCAACGTAGATCACATATTCCAGCTTCTGGGCGTTGGACATGCCGCTGACATACTCGGTAACGGTGGAGGACAGGTCGGAGCCGATGCTGCTGGAGTTGCTGCTGCCGGCGGCTGCGTCTGCGGCCTTGCTGCCGGAGGGCAGGCTGGGCGCAGATGCGCTGTACAGCGCGCGGATGGTGGCGCTGTCGGCGGTGCCGGTCTGCTTGATATCGGCGGTTTTCTGGAAGAGGCTCACCGCCGCTGCGGTGGTGGAGCCGTAATCGCCGTCACTGCTGGCTGCGGAGGCGAGGTAGCCCAGCGCGTGGAGCCGGTTCTGGATGCGGGAAACATTGCTTCCCTTGCTGCCGGAGGAAAGGCTGGCGCTGAGGATGGGGGAGTAGGGGGCGTTGCCGGAGTAGAGTACGCGCAGGGTGGCTTCATCGGCGATGCCGCTCTGCTCCATGCCGCATGCATCCTGGAAGCGCTTGAGGGCGTTTACCGTGCTTGCGGAGAAGTTGACGGCCGGAACGCTGTCCAGGTAGCCCAGCGCAAGCAGGGCCTTTTCCAGGTCGCTCACTGCGGAGCCGCTGTCCTCGTTCCGGAGCTCGGTGTAGCTATCGGCGCTCAGCTTGCTGCGCTGCATATAGGCCAGCTTGCCGTTCATGCCCACCTGAACCCACTTGGAATCATAGCCGTAGAAGCTCAGGGTATCGCCCATGGTGAGGGTTCCCACCTGCTTGGAGGTGGATTTGGAGGAATAAACGCCCGCCTGGGCGGTGATCACGGTGCAGGTGCCCTTCGGGCTCTTGCCATCGATCACTTCGCTGCTTTCGATGTCCTCCTCCTCTTCGGGAAGGAGCAGGTCGTTGGCGGTGATGGCGTCGGAATCGCAGTAGCCGTAGCTGCCGTCCTTCTCAATGTAAGCCCAGCCGCCGCTGGCCTGGATCAGGTTGATTTCCGCGCCCTTTTTCAGAGTGCCCAGCTTCTTGGAGGAGGTGCTGGCGCTCTGGTAAACCTTCACGGAATCGGCGGTAACGGTGGCGGGAACGGAATCCTTGGCTGCAAAGGGATCATCGCCGGAATTGCCGGAAGCCTTCTTCAGGCCGTTCAGCGCGCAGAAGCCGTAATCGCCGTTCAGACCGATATAAGCCCAATTGGCGTTGTAGGCGTAGATGGTCACTTCCTTGCCCTGCTTCAGGGTGCCGAGCTTTTCGGAGGAAGTGCTGGCCTTTTCATACACGGTGAGCTTTGCATCGGTCACAACGGCCTCGATGGTTTCGATCACCACTTTGTCGCCGCCGGTGATGGCGCTGCTGCCGGAGGATTCAGAGCTGCCGCCGGCGAAGGGATCATCCTCCGCAATGGTGAGGTGCTGCTCCGCGATATAGCCCAGGTTGCCGTCCTTTTCAACCATGGCCCAGCCGCTGTCGGTGGCGAGGACATAGACTTCCGTGCCCTTGCTGATGGCGCTGCTGCGGCTCTCGGCGTCGGCCTCCTCATACACGCGGGTCTTCTGGTTTACCGTGGCGGGGGTGGCGAAATCGGCGATGGCGCGGGGGCCTTCATCCGCTTCGCAGTAGAGCACCATATCCTGGTATTTGATCTTGTGCACATCGCTGTCGTTGGTGCCCAGCACGGTTACGATGCTGCGGTATGCCAGCGTGCCGAACTGGTTTTTCAGGCCGACGTCGGTGTACACCTTCAAGCCGTTCTTATCCATCACGGCTGCGGAATAGCTCTCCGCCAGCGCGGGCATGCAGGGCAGCAGCACTGCCAGAGCCAGCACCAGCGCCAGAATCCGAATGTATTTCAAGCCTTTGTTTTTCATTATGTATTCCTCACAATGCGCCAATTTTATGGGCGTTTTTTCTCATTTCCGGCGGGAGGCATAGTTCTCCCAATCGGTATAAAAATTCGCCGCTGTATGCAGAAAACCTGCAATTTGAAATGTAAAAGTAGCTTGGCTGAATTATGACTGTAATATGGTTGTAACAATATACGGCTTCACAACTGTAAAGGGATGGAAAAATCCAGCCCCTTCGCGGGAAGAAGGCTGGATTGCGATGTGAATTTATGCAGTTTTTTTCCGGCTCTGGAAATACCAGCAAAGCGGAATCAGGTAGAGGAAGGCCGCGAAGGGCAGGCTGCGCGCATCCAGGCCCAGCATCTGCATCGGCACGCTGCAGGCGATGCACCAGGGCACCAGGCCCGCGATGGTCACCACGGAATTTTCGATGTCCAGCATCATGCTTTCCCGCTCGATGGCGTCGCTGCCGTAGTTTTTGCCCATGCACTGGCGGCACATAATGATGCCGATGGTCTGGTTGCAGAATATGCAGCACACGCCGATGCTGGTGAGCACCATGGCGGGGAAGCGGCCGAGCCGGCCGGAAAGCCTGCCCAGCAGGCCCTCCAGCGAGGCCAGCATCCGGGTTCCCTCAAAGATGCCCGCAATGCCGCTGGAAACCAGCAGCACGGCCATCACTTCCAGCATGGAAAGCGCGCCGCCGCCGGACAGGATGCTGGTCAACGCGGGGTCCTCCGGCGCATAGCCCACGATCATCATCTGCAGTACCTCCGCCACAGGCACGGCCTGCAGCAGGCTGGTGAGCGCCACGGAAACCACGATATTGATTGCCATTACATATTTGATCTTCATTCCCGCGAAGGCCAGCGCCAGCAGCAGGGCCGTGGGCAGCAGGCACCAGGGGGAGAGCACGAATTCCCCGGCAAAGCTGTCCAGCAGGCTTATATCCATCTCGCCGGGGCGGTTTGCGATGCTCAGCACCGCGTAAAACACGATGCACAGCGCCACGGGCACGATGGATGATTTCAGCATGCGGCGGAAATTCTTGCTTACATCCGTCTTGGTTTCATTGGCCACGAGGCTCGCGCTGGAGGCCGCCGGGGAACCGCGGTCGCCGAAATAAATGCCGGAAAAGATCGCGCCGCCGGTGATCACCGTGGAAATGCCGCTGGCCCGGGCGATGGTCATCATAATCACGCCGATGGTGCCCGCCACGCCGAAGCTGGTGCCCAGCGCATAGCTGATCAGCGCCGAGAGCAGGAAGGCCGCCAGCACGAATACCTGCGGTGGAATCAGCCGTATGCCATAATAGGTGAAGTAGGCAATGGTGCCGCTCTGCCGCCACAGCGATGTCAGGCAGCCGATCAGCAGCATTACCACCACCACGACCATCGATTCGCCCATGCCCTTCGCCGCCATGCCGCCCAGCGCTTTCCACCCGTAGCCGCGCCGCCTGCCCAGCAGCGCAAACAGCACTATGCCCAGCAGCAGCGGCGCAATCATTGTAATCCCCAGGGAAAGGCTCGCGATCATCGCGGCCATGAAAACCAGGAAGGCGAAAATCAGCTCCACAGCAGCCACCCCGCTTATACTTCAATATTTCAATCATTATATGGAAACACCGCCCGGATTGCAAGGATGGGCGTGTTATGTTTTTCGGGAAAGGATTATGCCGGGGAATATTGAATAGAGGCTGGGCTCCTTCGAATGATACAATGTCATGACAAATAATTCTCTTGGTGCATTGCCAAGTTTGGGGAAATATGTGATAATAATATCATCTATAATAATTGAATTGGAGGAGACCGACCATGGATGTAATGGAAAGACTCAAGAAATCGGCCATCGTTCCGGTTGTTGTGATCGAGGATGCAAAGGATGCAGTTGCCACTGCAAATGCAATGGCCGCAGGCGGCGTTGATGTAATGGAAATCACCTTCCGCACCGCAGCAGCTCCGGACGCCATCCGCGCCGTTGCTGAGAACTGCCCCAATGTTGTACCCGGCGCAGGCACCATCATCACCCTCGAGCAGTGCAAGAAGGCCATCGAGTGCGGTGCGAAGTTCATCGTGTCCCCCGGCTTCGATGAGGAAGTTGTGAAGTATTGCGTGGACAACGGCGTCGCCGTATGCCCTGGCTGCGTAACTCCCACCGAAATCATGGCTGCCATGAAGCTCGGCCTGAAGGTTGTGAAGTTCTTCCCCGCCAATGTTTACGGCGGCCTCAGCGCCATGAAGGCCCTCTCCGGCCCCTTCGGCGGCGTGAAGTTCCTGCCCACCGGCGGCGTGAACGCCAAGAATATCAAGGAATACATCGATGCTCCCTATGTATTCGCAGTCGGCGGCAGCTGGGTCTGCCCCAAGGCGGATATCTCCGCGGGCAATTTCGATAAGATCACTGCCCTGTGCAAGGAAAGCAAGGACGCCCTGCTGTAAGGAGGGAAGGGAACGCTGGGGGCGGTCAGCCCCCAGACCCCTGACCAAAGGGGCAGCGCCCCTTTGGAAACCGCACAAAAGGCACGCATTGCGTGCCTTTAATTCATTATAAAAGCCCTGTCCCACCATGGGACAGGGCTTTTATTGCTGAGGGTTCCAAGGGGGATCATCCCCCTTGGCGGATTCTTAAGGCGGAGCCTTAAGCAGGTTTCCAAAGGACAGCGTCCTTTGGTGGGGTTCTCAGGGGCAAAGCCCCTGAGCCGTCCTTACTCATAAATAAACGTATACAGCTCGCGGGCGTTGGTGGCCCAGTCGCAATCGTAGAACATGGATTCCTCGTTGCGGGTTTCCTGCTTATAGCTATCGTTGATGGGCAGGCGGAAGGTTTCGATATCGTCCAAGCCGCTGCCGAGCACGCCGATGGCCATGCTGATGATGGTATCGAACTCAATATTGGTATCGATATGCTCGATCATGCTGAGGCCGAGGGAGATGATTTCGGTGGAGGAATGCTCCTTGAGCTTATCCATCAGGGCTGCGAGCACCTTGCGCTGGCGTTCCGCGCGGGTGAAATCGCTGTCGATCTTTCGGATGCGGGCGTAAGCCAGGGTCTGGCGGCCGTTCAGGTGGGTGTTCTCGCCATATTCGGTGAGATATTCATTCTCAAGATCGGATTCATCGATGCCGGCCTTGTAGGCCAGCTTGGCCTGCTTCACCTGGTTTTCGTTGATCTGCTCCATCTCTTCCTTGGTGATATCCATTTCGATGCCGCCGAGGGACTGGGCAATCTTCTGGAAGCCGAAGAAGTTCACGGTGACGTAATGCTCAATATTCATATCGAAGCATTCGTTCACGATCTGCATCGCATACTGCGGTCCGCCGAAATAATTGGCGGCATTGATGCGGTAGGTGCCGTTGTGCTCGTCCAGATCATCATAGACCACGGCGGTATCGCGCATGATGGAGGTGAGCTTCACCTCATAGGTGCTCTTGTTGATGGAGCAGATCATCATGGTGTCCGTGCGGGCGCTTTCATTCAGGGAGCGCTCATCCGAGCCCAGCAGCAGGATGTTCATCCAGCTGTCCGGCAGGCTGGTATTCAGGCTCAGGTCGCTCACCACCACGCGGTCTTCCTCCGGCAGGGGCGCCAGCTCGGTATTTTCATCGCCGAGGGAGGCTGCCAGGGAGCTGGTGGAGAGGGAAGCCGCCTGCATCATTTCCACAGGAGCAGCTTCGGTGGCTTCCACCACGGGATCGGTGTAGATGGTGGCGTTGGTGAGCGTGCCGGTTTCGGGCGCGGGGGTGGGCGTCGCCTGGGGCGCTACCTCCTTGCCCTTGCCGCTGAAGCTGAGCACCAGGATCAGCGCAACTGCCAGCACCAGCACAATGCCGATGATCAGAAACAGCTTGCCGCTGCCCCTTCTGCGCCGGGGCGTGCGGCGGCGGGGCTCATCATAAAAATCTTCATCATAATAATCCCGATTGTTGCGGGAAGAGCGATATGCAGGCAAGGGATAACTTCCTTTCCGGGTAAAGATATATATGCTCTTTTATTATACCTGCTTTGAAATGCGCTTTCAACCGCCTTGGAGTGACGGAACGGCTTCAATTTAGACATTCCTGTGAAGTTTTAGGAGCATTTTCGCAGTGCGAAGGATCAACGGAAGCGCTTCTCCAGCTCCTCAAATTTTTCATGGGTGATCAGCGCGTCCTCCCGGGTGCCGCGCAGGCGCACGATGTGGGTCCAGCGGCCATAGGGCGCGATGGAATCAATCTGCTCCAGGTTGATGATGTAGCTGCGGTGGGAGCGGAAGAACAAATCCTTCGGCAGGCGCTCCTCCACCTCGCCCAGCGGATCGCCGGTGAGCAGCTTTTCGCCGTTTCGCAGCAGTATGGCGGTGGCGCGGTCCTCCCGCTGCACCATCAGTATGTCCTCCGGGTCCACCAGCTTTACGCCGTCCCGGTGGCGGAACATCAACCGCTGCAATGCATCGGACTTCGCGGGAGCCGCATTTGCCACCGCATGGCGCTCGCCAAGCCGCTCCCGGGCCAGCGCCAGGGTTTTCAGCGCGCGTTCCGTGGGGAAGGGCTTTACCAGGTAGTCGAAGGCGTAGAGCTCGAAGGCGCTTTTCATGTATTCCTCGTGGGCGGTGGCGAAGATGATGATCGTCTTCGGCGCGCGATCCTGTATTGCCTTGCCGCACTCGATGCCGTTCTTCTCCGGCATTTCCACATCCAGCAGCACCACATCCGGCCGCACTTCGTCAAACAGCGCGATCAGTTCCCCGCCGTCCTTTGCTTCGCCCGCCAGTTCATAGCCCTCGGCGCGCTCCACCAGCTTTCGCATCACCAGGCGCATGCCCGCGTCGTCGTCGCCGATAAGTATACGGATATTTTCCATGGTATCTCCTTTCTGGGGGGAGGGAGACGCTGGGGGCTGTCTGCCCTCAGGCCCCCGACCAAGGGGATGATCCCCCTCGGAACCCTCAGTAATGCAAATCGCGCCTGAGGTGGCGCGATTTGCGAAATAATTCTTTTTGCACTGCGCAGCAGTGCTTTCAGAGGGGGCCAGGGGAAATCATTTCCCCTGGCAGGGGTTCTTAGGGGACGGAGTCCCCTAAGCGCCTCCTTACCGCCGTCCCCGCAATGCCACGGGCTTGCCCAGCACTTCGCTCATGATTACCGCGCTGCGGAGCTTTTGCAGGTTCACGTTTCGCAGCTCCTTCAAATCCTCGCGCTCCTTGTGGATGCGGGCTTCCTCCTCGATGATGCGCTGCCGGTGTTCGGCGTGCTCGCGATGGGATTCGCCCTCGGCATGCTGGGCGGAGGGCCGCAGCCGCTGGGCATTGAGCTTCTGGAATTCCTGCCCCTCGCTTGCGGCGTTTCCTGCCGGACTGCTGCGCCCGGATTCCAGCCCGGCGATCAGGGAAGGATCGCCGGAGCGAAGAATCGCCTTGGATACGCGGTCGCCGGCGGGCTGCGCCTTGGGTTTCGCGGGCGCGGGCTTCTCCGCAGGGGTTCGGTTCAGGAATTCTGCCCATTCCTGCCTGGAATAGGGAATCTTCACCTGCCCGGCCTTTTCATCCACAAATTCCAGCGCATCCGCGATTTTATCCAATGCGGGCCTGGCCTTCGGGGGCGGCGCGGCGGAGATTTCATCAAACCCCGCCTGCCGCTCGCGCTGCTTGCGCGCCTGCTGCTTTTTCTTCTTGCTGCTCTTTGCGGCGAGGCCGATGATGATCAGCAGAATAATGATAAGTTCATCCATGCCTCAAGCCTCCTTTGGCCATCTTTGCCGCAATTACTTCTTTTCGTCGGTCTTAACGGTTTCATCCTTGCCTGCGATGGCGTCGCGCATGCGGGTATCGGAAACCACATTCTGCATGTTGTAATAATCCATCACGCCCAGCTTGCCGGTGCGAAGCGCTTCCGCCATGGCCTTGGGAACCTCGGCCTCGGCTTCCACAACCTTCGCGCGCATTTCCTGCACGGCAGCGATCATTTCCTGCTCCTGGGCGACTGCCATCGCGCGCCTCTCCTCAGCCTTGGCCTGAGCGATGCGACGGTCGGCCTCCGCCTGGTCCATCTGCAGCTGCGCGCCCACGTTGCGGCCCACATCCACATCCGCGATATCGATGGAAAGAATCTCATAGGCGGTGCCCGCGTCCAGGCCCTTGCTCAGTACCGTGCGGCTGATGGAATCGGGATTTTCCAGCACGGCCTTATGGGTCTCGGAGGAGCCGACGGTGGTAACGATGCCCTCGCCTACGCGGGCGATGATGGTTTCCTCGCCTGCGCCGCCCACCAGTCGGGCGATGTTGGCGCGCACGGTCACGCGGGCCTTGGCGCGCAGCTCGATGCCGTCCTTGGCGATGGCGGCGACCACGGGGGTCTCAATCACCTTGGGATTTACGCTCATCTTCACGGCCTCTTCCACATTTCGTCCGGCGAGGTCGATGGCCATGGCTTTTTCAAATTCCAGCGGAATTTCAGCGGACTGGGCGGAAATCAGGGCGTTGATCACGCGCTCGATATTGCCCTTTGCCAGGTAGTGGGCTTCCAGCTTGTCGCGGTCCACTTCCACGCCGGCCTTGCGGGCCTGGATCATGGCGCGCACGATCTTCGTGGGGTTCACGCGGCGCAGCCGCATGGCGAACATGCTGATCAGGCTCACCTGCACGCCGGAAACCCGGGCCTCAATCCAAAGGCCTACCGGGAACATGCTGAAAAACAGGATCAGCACGATGATGATCACAATTGCCAGTACAAAGAAGAGAATCATATCCATACCCATTTTTCAAAACCCTCCATTTCAAAGTATTATCCCCAACGCGCCATCATCTTATTTCAGCAACGATGATGCGCTTTCCCTCCACGCGCTCCACGCGCACGGGGGTTCCCTTTTCGATGAAATCACCGCCGGTGACCACGTTCAGCTTCACACCGTCAAATTCGGCGATGCCCGCAGGCCGCAGCACGGTGTGGGCGGCGCCGGTCTTGCCCACGAAGTATTCCAGTTCATTGGCGGCTTCCGCCGGGGAGGCCACCTCGTTGAGCACCAGCTTCGATTTCGAAAGCCGGCCCTTTGCCGCTGAGCGCAGGCATATCGCCAGCGCGATGCACAAGAGCGCCACATAGACCACCACAACCACCAGCGCCTGCACCGGCGTGGGCTGCATGGTGATCAGGCCCAGCACGGCCAGGATCACACCCAGTATGCCCGGCACGCCGAAGCCCGGGATGCACATCTCCACCACCAGCAATATGTAGCCCACAATCATGGCTATCAGCGCGATGGGATGGCCGAAGAGCAAATCAAGCATATCGGCTCCTCCTTTCCATTTCGGTTGAGGATATCATAGCAGAAAGTATTCCGCAGGGGAAGGGATTTTGCACGAAAGCATCGCTTTCGCGCATGAAATGTCAGCGGGGCGTCAATCCAGCGCCTTCAATTCCTCCAGGGGGGTCTGCATTACCTCGTGTTCGAAGATCTTTGCATCCACCAGCATCCGGTACCAGTAGCATTCAAAGTAGAGGTAAAGGAAGCCCTCCCTTCCATCCAGGAAGCCGAGGCGGAATATATAATTGTATAAAAACCACAGCCATGCCCGGAAGAAGCGGGGCGCGCGATAGTACACGCCGAATTTGTTCTTGCGGTTCCGGGCAATTTCTGCGCCGGCGTTGATTTCCTGGGAAGCGCCGTTTTGAAATCCAGCCAGTCCTGCATTTCCCGGGTGGCGTACCAGTTGTAGCGGCGGATGTAGGAATCCAGGTCCTTAAAATCCTTGTGGATGAAGCGGTTTTTGCATGTGGCGGTCACGCCGCAGGAGATCACGGAGTGCGCGTCCCTGCGCCTGTCCTCAATGCGGCCGATGCCCCGCTTGAAGAGCATCACCCGCCGCTTCTTGTGCAGGCCGTATTTGATCGTCCTGCCGAGGAACACATAGTCCGCCTCCATCACCACGCCGTTCAGATCGCCGTTTTTTGCCTCCGGGGAGGAGATGATTCCCTCCGCCTCGGCAATGAGGGCGGGGGTGAGCCGCTCATCGGCGTCGATGCGCAGGATCCAGTCGGTGTCGATACCGCTGTTGTCGATTGCCCAGTTGAACTGGGCGGCGTAATAGGAAAACTCATGGAAATATACGTCCGCGCCCTTCTCCTTGGCAATTTCCACGGTGCGGTCACTGCTGAAGCAATCCACCACGATGCACCGCTGGGCAAAGCCGCGCAGGGAATCCAGGCAATCGCCCAGGTTCTTTTCCTCGTTGCGGGTGAGTATGATTGCGCTTACGCTGGCCATAGGCGTTTCTTCCTCTCAAACATAGTTTATCTATATTATACATGGCAGGGCCCATGAGCGCAAGCGCGCGCCTTTGTGTTAAAACTCAAGCAAAAGGGCTTGCGGTGCAGGCGGGATTCATGTATGATAAAATAAATTGTTTAAAATGAATTTTTGGAATAAGGAAGGCTCTTGCTATGTCAGAAACGCTGTTGCAGGCGGAAAGCCTGGAAAAATCCTTCGGCGATACGCAGGTTCTCCGGGGCGTCAACCTGGATGTGCGCCCGGGCGAATTTGTAACCCTGCTGGGCCCTTCCGGCTGCGGAAAGACCACCACGCTGCGCATCATTGCCGGCCTTCTGGAGCCGGATGGCGGGCGCGTGCTGCTGGATGGCAAAGATATCACGAAGCTCGCTCCCGAAAAGCGGGATCTGAACACCGTGTTCCAGAATTACGCCCTCTTTCCCCACATGAATGTGGAGAAGAATATCTCCTACGGCCTGCGGGTGCGGGGCGTGAAAAAGGCGGAATGGAAGCCGAAGGTGCAGGAAATGCTGCGCCTTGTGCAGATGGAGGGCCATGAAAAGCGCATGCCCTCGGAGCTCTCCGGCGGCCAGTGCCAGCGGATTGCCATCGCGCGGGCGCTGATCCTCGAGCCCCGGCTCCTCTTGCTGGATGAACCCCTCGGCGCGCTGGATCTCAAGCTGCGCCGCCAGATGCAGATTGAGCTGAAGGATATCCAGAAGCGCCTCGGCATCGCCTTCGTCTATATCACCCATGACCAGGAGGAAGCCCTGAACATGTCCGACCGTATCGCCCTGATGCACGAGGGCAGGTTTGAACAGGTGGGCACTCCCGGGCAGATTTATGATCATCCTGCCACCCGCTTTGCCGCAGAATTCATCGGCCAGACGAATATGCTTTCCTGCCGCGTGGCAGAGGTGCACGGGGATGGGCTCGTGCTCGAATATGCGGGCGCGCGCATCCCGGCCCGGCGGGCGGAATTTGATGCGAAGGCGGGGGATGAAGTATGCCTCAGCCTGCGCACCGAGCGGCTCAGCTTCGGTACGAACCGCCTCGGAAGCTGCGCCCTCGAGGGAATCCTCGTGGATAAGCGCTACGCCGGCGGCACCATGCGCGCCACCATACGCCTTGCCAGCGGCTTTGAGGTGCTGGCCCTCTGCGGCAGCGCCGACCGGGCCCAGGGCGAGGTGGGCGGAAGGGTGTTCCTCAGCTGGAACCCGGATGAAGCCCCCGTGGTGCGGGCGTAAGGGGGCGGCGGCATGAAAAAATCCAAGGCCGGGCTGCTCTCCATGCCGATGCTTCTGTGGACCTTCATCTTCGTGGGGGCCACCATCGGCTACATCATCCTGCTGAGCTTTCTAAAGAGAAATCCCGATGGCAACGGCGTGATCTTTGAATTCACGCTGGAAAACTACAAAAAACTGGCCCAGCCGGGCTATGCCAGGGTATTCTGGCAAACCCTGCTGCTGGGCCTTGAAACCACCGCCATCTGCATCCTGGTGGGCTATCCCTTCGGGCTTCTGATGGCCCGGGCCCAGGGCAGGTTCAAAACCGTGCTGATGCTGCTGGTAATCGTGCCCTTCTGGACCAACGCCCTGGTGCGCATCTATGGCTGGCGCATCCTGCTGATGGGCGATGGCGCCATCAACAGCCTGCTGATGGCCATCGGCCTCATCGAAAAGCCGCTCAAGCTGCTCAATACCCGGGGAGCCGTGGTGCTGGGCATGGTCTACGGCCTGATTCCCTTCATGATCCTCTCCACCTATTCCAGCGCGGAAAAGCTGGACCGGGGCCTCATTGACGCCGGCCGCGACCTTGGCGCGAAACCCTGGAAGGTGTTTTTCACGGTGGAGCTGCCCCTCACCAAGCCCGGCCTGCTGGCGGGCAGCGTGCTGGTGTTCGTGCCGAGCCTGGCCCTGTTCTTCATCAGCGATCTGCTGGGCGGCGCGGAGGATATCCTGATCGGCAATGTTGTGCGGGACCAGCTGCTCAAGAGCCGCGATTGGCCCTTCGCAGCGGCGCTCTCCGTGGTGCTGCTGGCGCTCACGGGCATTGTGATGGCGGTTTACAGAAGGTCCGGCGGCAAGTCCTCGGACATGACCCTGATGTGAGGAGGAATCCGCCATGAAACGACGCATGAACGCCGGGGCGAAGATTTACCTCGCACTGGTTCTGATCCTGATGTACCTGCCGATGGTCATCGTGGTGCTCTATTCCTTTAATGCCAATGCCAGCCGCTTCCCCAATGAATTTACCGGCTTCTCCCTGCAGTATTATAAAGCATTGTTCCGGGATACCAAGGGGCTGGTGGAGGCGCTGGGCAACAGCCTCATCCTCGCGCTGCTGAGCTGCTCTGCTTCCATGGTGATCGGCACGCTGGGCGCGCTGGGCATGTCGAAGAAGAAGTTCCGGCTCCACGGCCTGTTTGAAACGGTTACCATACTGCCGGTGATGATTCCGGAAATCATCCTCGGCGTGGCATTTTTGATGCTCTTCACCGCCGCCGGGCTGAAATTCGGCATGGGCACGCTGGTGCTTTCCCACGTCACTTTCTGCACGCCCTATGTATACATGCTGGTGAAGGGTCGCCTCGCGGGCATGGATGATACCCTCGAGGCCGCTTCCCGGGATCTCGGCGCCTCCCCGGCGCAGACCTTCTTCCGGGTGGTCCTGCCCCAGATCCTGCCGGGCATGCTCTCCGGCACGATGCTGGCCTTCGCCATGAGCCTGGATGATTTCGTGATCAGCTTTTTCGTCACCGGCTCAAACATCAATACCCTGCCGCTGAAGGTGTATTCTTCCGTAAAGACCGGCGTATCCCTGCAGGTGAACGCCCTCTGCACCCTCATCATGGCGGCCGCATTTCTGATTATGGGCGTGAGCCTATTTCGGCCCTCGCGCAAGAATAAAACGGAGGTATCCAAATGAAAAAACTGCTTTCCCTGCTTCTGATCGCCGTGCTGGCGCTCTCTGCTTCCGCCTTTGCCGAGGAGGAAAAGGTGCTCAACATCTTCACCTGGGATGGTTACTTCGATGAAACCACCCTCACCCAGTTTCAGGAGGAAACCGGCATCAAGGTGAATTATTCCGTATTCGCCAGCAACGAAGAAATGCTGCTCAAGCTGCAGGCCGGCGATGTGACCGATTACGATATCATCCTCGCCAGCGATTATGCCATCTCCGCCCTGCGCAAGGATAACAAGCTCCTTCCGCTGGACAAATCCCAGCTCTCCAACTGGGAAAACCTGAACCCCGATTACCTGAACCAGTATTTCGATCCGGAAAATGTGTATTCCGTGCCCTACGCCGTGGGCACCCCGGTGATCGTCTATGATCCCAATCAGGTCGAGGGCGAGATTACTTCCTTCGCCGATCTCTGGGATCCCCAGTTTGAAGATCAGCTCTGGCTGCTGGACGACGCCCGCGTAATGATCGGCGAAACCCTGAAAATGCTGGGCTATTCCTACAACACCACCGATGCCGCCCAGCTGCAGCAGGCATATGAAAAGCTGGTGGAGCTCAAGCCCAACATCCGCGTGCTGGACTATGACCTCACCTACCATTACCTCGCCGCGGGCGAGGTGAAGGCCGCTTACCTCTTCACCCCCTACGCTGTGTACAACATGCTGGAAAATCCCGAGCTCAAGTGTGTATTCCCCTCCGAGGGCATCGGCTTCGGCATCGATTCCATCGTGATTCCCGCAGGCGCCCAGCATCCTGAGAATGCCCATGCATTCATCAATTTCTATCTCCGCCCCGAGGTTGCAAAGATCGTGGCCGAGTGGCAGGGCTACATCAACCCCAACGCCGCAGCTGATGAACTGATCGATTCCGGCTTTGCCGCCATGGATTGCTTCCATATTCCGGAAGAACTGCTCGCCACTGCTGAATATGTGCAGGACCTCAGCGCAGACGAGAGCCTGTTCCAGGATGTTTGGACGAACTTCAAGCTCAGCTGACCGCTCAGGGGACGCCGTCCCCTGAGCCCCCCTGCCAAAGGATGCTGTCCTTTGGAAACCTGCCAGGGGAAATGATTTCCCCTGGACCCCTCTGTATTGCGCTGCTGCGCAGCGCTGGGAAAAAGAAAGATAGGCTCCCCTGTGCAAGGGGAGGTGGCGCTAGGAGGGAGCGAAGCGGCTAGCGGCGTGGATATCGGCTGTCCCGCCGCGCAGCTGCGACACGCCTTGGTGTGGCGCAGCCGACACGGCCGGAGGGGTTGCCGTTCTCCCTTTGGTGGGGTTCTTAGGGACAAAGCTCCTAAGTATCTTCGCCTTCCGCCCGCTCCCGTTCATCTTGACTACACAAAAACCTGCTATCCTATTCCTGTAAAGGTAGGTGACATTCATGTTCGCATCCGATTTCCGCAGAATCGCCCGCGAGGCACTGCGCGACAAGTGGAAAAAAATGATACTGCTCACGCTGCTCAGCCTCGCGGTTTTCGATATGTTCGGCCTTGGCCTGATCCAGACAGCCTTCTTCGTGCTGGAAGAAACCCAGCAGATCGGCGATTTTGTGGTCACCACAGGGCGCCCCGTGGGCTTCGGCTGGGTCATTTGGGCCGTTTCGATGCTGTGGAGCGTGCTTAGCTCGATCGTGAATGTGGGCCAGTACCGCATGAGCGCAGTCGTTTTGGATGGCGGGGAGCCCACCCTGCGGGACCTCTTCCCGAAGGGACTGCTCTGGAAGGCGGTTGCTATGAACCTGGTGCGCAGCCTGCTGGTAGCGCTGCAATTCATGCTCTTCGTAATTCCCGGAATCATCGCCGCCCTGCGCTATGATATGGCGGATTACCTGCTGGCGCAGAATCCGGAAATGGGCCCCATCGAGGCCCTGCGGGAGAGCCGCATCCGCATGCGGGGCAATAAGGGCCGCTTCTTCTGCCTGCAATTCAGCTTCTTTGGCTGGATGCTTTTGCAGGGTGCGGTGCTGGAGGGCTTTGACCTCTTCTTCGGCGCTTCCGTCATGAACAGCACGGGGAGCTACCTCCTCGCCGCCTATATTGTCACCATCGCCGGTTGGATTGCCGGAGCTGCGCTGTATCCCTATATCAATGTCAGCTGCGTAGCCTTCTTCCGGGATGTGGAACATCCGCAGACCATTGAGCCCGAGCGCCCGGTATTTACCTGGGGTGAATCCGGAGAGGAGCCGGATAACGACGCCGACGGCGTTGCTCCGCCGCCGGATTCCTCGCCCATTGAAAATGAGCCCGCTGCCCGGGAGCTCTTCTTCGCCCACGGCTGCAGCCGCGCCCGCATGCGCGAAGCCGGTGTGCTGGAGGAATATGAAAACTACCGCGTGGATTCCTCCGCCGAGCATCGCTGGATGCAGGATTGGGGCAATATGCTCATGTACCGCTTCAGCAGCGATCCCGCTGTGCTGGACGATCTGCTCAGCCTCGTTTCCGAGTATTCCATGGCCGATCTGCTGGACCGCGCCATCGAGCGCATCGCCCGCCACATCCGCCAGAATACCCTGCCGGGCCAGGAAGTGCTGAACATGCTGGGCCGGGTGCTGGCCCTCGCCACCTCCGGCGCGTTCGCCGGGCATGAGGGCTATGTCGAGCGCAAGAAGGCGCAGGTCGCCGATATGGCGGAGCGCCTGGAGCAACAGCTCGAACAGGCTGATCCCGATGGCGATTGGCAGAATGCCCTGCGGCTGATCCGCCGGATGTGCGAATAAATGTTTCTTTCGGGCGGAAAATGGTTATCTATGGTGCAGAGAGAATTGCGAATGGGAGGAAAAACCATGGAAAACTATACCGTATGCAACTGCAAGAAAGTTTCTTATTTTGATATCCTGGACGCCCTGCACAACTGCAAGAGCTTCGAAGAGGTGGAACAGACCTTCGCCGAGCTCCAGAGGATTACCCATTGCTCCACCGGCTGCGGCGGCTGCCACGACAAGGTGATGGATATCATCTCCGCCAACATGTCGGCCTGAGGGGAGATGCCGGGGCGCTGTCCCGGACCCCGGCCGGGACGCTGTCCCTGCACCCTGCCAAGGGACGCTGTCCCTTGGAACCCTGCCAAAGGGGATGATCCCCTTTGGAAACCTCTGTAAGCAACGCTGCGCATTGCAAGAAAAAATTCTATGCCTGTCCTGTTCCGGGACAGGCATTTTTCTGCGGGGTCCAGGGGGAGGCGCTGCCCCTGACCAGCGTTCCCACGCCTTACCCCTAGCTTTTTTCTGCATTCTGCCGTATAATATTCCCAGCAATACAAAGGACGGTGTTCCCATGCGCCATATCCATCGCTTTTCCATCATCGTTGCAATTTCTTTTTTGGGCGAATTGCTCAACAGGCTCATTCCCCTGCCCATTCCGGGCAGCATATACGGGCTGGTTTTGATGTTCGCGGGCCTCTGCACGGGCGTTATTCCGCTGGAAGCCGTGCGGCAGGAGGGCCATTTCTTGATCAATATCATGCCGGTGATGTTCATTCCCGCGGGCGTGGGCCTGATGGAGAGCTGGGGCGTGCTGAAGGGCATGGTTGTGCCGGTGCTGGTAATCATGGTGGTTTCCACCTTTGTGGTGATGGGCGTTACAGGCGCGGTCACACAGGCAGCCATCCGCAGGGAGGAGGCGAAGCGCAAGTGAAGGAATTCATCTCCGGCTCCGCCTATTTCGGCGTGCTGCTGAGCCTCGGCACATATTATCTCGGCACTTTACTGAAAAAGCGCTTCAAGGTGGTGCTTATCAATCCCATTTTGACCGCCATCGTGCTCACCATCGCGGTGCTGCTTGCGCTGGATATCGATTATGCGAGCTACAATGCCGGCGCAAAATACCTGAGCTACCTGCTCACTCCCGCCACGGTGTGCCTGGCGATTCCCCTCTATGAGCACCTGCAGCTGCTGAAGAAGAATTACCGGGCAATCCTGCTGGGCATATTCTCCGGGGTGCTCGCCAGTTTGGGCTGCGTGCTGCTCTTGTCGCTGCTCTTCGGGCTGAACCATGCGGAATACGTCACCCTGCTGCCCAAATCCATCACCACGGCCATCGGCATGGTGATGGCGGAGGAAATGGGCGGCTATCCCTCCATCGCGGCGGCGGTGATCATCGTAACCGGCATCCTTGGAAACATGTTTGCCGAGGGCTTCCTGAAACTTTTGCGCATCCGGAATCCCATCGCCCGGGGCGTGGCCATCGGCACATCCTCCCACGCCATCGGCACCTCCCGCGCCATGCAGATCGGCGAAGTGGAGGGCGCGATGAGCGGCCTGTCCATCGTGGTCGCGGGGCTGATGACCGTGATCGGCGCATCGGTATTTGCACAGTTTATATAATTCGAAATAATCTTATCGGCGAGCCGGGCAAAATTGGTATATTGCCCGGCTCGCTATTGCGTCATGGAAGGAAAAGGAGTATCATATAAACTAAGATAGTTTCGCTACAAGGGAGGGTGCTTTGCCCATGCAGACGGGAACCACCAACATGACCACGGGCAGCGTGCGCCGGGTAATGATTTCCTTCGCATTGCCGGTGTTTTTGAGCCAGCTTTTCCAGCAGCTCTACAACACTGCGGATTCGGTGATCGTGGGAAACCTGCTGGGCAAGCAGGCGCTGGCGGCGGTCAGCTCCTCCGCATCGCTCTTGCAGCTGCTCACCAGCCTGATGGTGGGCGTGGCGATGGGTGCGGGCGTGGTCATTTCCCGCTATTTCGGCGCGAAGGAATACAAAACCGTCTCCCGGGCCATACATACCACCGTGGCCTTCGGCCTGGCGGCCGGCGTGATCATGATGGCCGTGGGCGTGGTCCTCTCGCCGGTGCTGCTCCGCTGGATGGGCACCGCGCCGGATGTAATGGCCGATTCCGTGTCCTACTTCCGCAGCTATTTTTACGGCTCCATCGCCGTGATGCTCTACAATGTGTTCACCGGCATCATGAACGCCCTCGGCGACAGCCGCCGCCCGCTCTATTACCTGATGTTCTCCTCCGCGCTCAATGTGGGGCTGGATCTGCTCTTCATCGGCGGCATGGGCTTCGGCGTGGGCTCTGCGGCGGTGGCCACGGTGATTTCCCAGGCAGCCAGCGCCATCCTCTGCTTCATGCACCTGCGCAAGCCCGGCACCATCTACCAGCTGCGCATCCGGGATGTGCGCTTCGATATGCCGCTGATGAAGGAGGTTGTGCAGATGGGCCTGCCCACCGGCGTGCAGAATTCCATGATCGCCGTGGGCAATGTGATGGTGCAGAGCAATATCAATGCCTTCGGCTCCGACGCCATGGCTGCCTGCGGCGCCTACGCCAAGCTGCAGGGCTTTGCCTTCCTGCCCATCATGAGCTTCGCCATGGCGCTCACCACCTTCACCAGCCAGAACCTCGGGGCAAAGCAGTATGACCGCGCCAAACAGGGCGCGAAGTTCGGCATCTTTGCCATGCTCATCCTGGCGGAAATCATCGGCGTGCTGCTCACCGCCTTCGCCCCGGCGCTGGTGCGCCTCTTCAATACCGATCCCGCCGTGGTCGGCATCGCCGTCACCCAGGCCCGCATCGAAAACCTCTTCTTCTTCCTGCTGGCCTTCTCCCATGCGGTGGCGGGCGTCTGCCGCGGCGCGGGCAAGGCCACGGTGCCCATGCTGGTGATGCTCTCCGTCTGGTGCGTGTTCCGCATCATCTTCATCACCGTCGGCATATCCATCTTCCATGATATCCGTGTGCTCTTCTGGGGCTATCCGCTCACCTGGTGCATCAGCTCCATCATCTTCCTCGTCTACCTCACCAAGTCCGACTGGGTGCACGGCTTCGAGCACAGGCACGTCCACCATCGTCTCCGCTTCTTCCACCACGACTGATCAAAGGAGGAATCCCATGACCATTCAGGAAGCCGTACTCGCGCGCCATTCCGTGCGCAGCTACACCGATGCGCCCATCGAGGGCGAAACCCTGCGCGAACTGGAAGAGAGTGTTTCCGCCCTGAACGCCGAAAGCGGCCTCAGCATGCAGCTGATCCGGGGGGACGGCAAGCCCTTCGGCGGCCTGCTCGCCATGGCAGGCTGGCTGGCGGGCGTGAAGAATTACATCGCCATCGTCGGCCCCGACAGCCCGGATCTGGATGAAAGATGCGGCTATTTCGGCGAAAAGCTGGTGCTGCGCGCCCAGCAGCTGGGCCTGAATACCTGCTGGGTGGCCGGAACCTACAACAAGGGCAAGTGCACCGCCGCCGTAAAGCCCGGCGAAAAGCTGGCGCTGGTGATCACCATCGGCTACGGCAAAAACCAGGGCAAGCCCCGCAAGTCGAAGTCCCTCGCCGCTGTTTGCGATTGTCCCGGCGAAATGCCGGACTGGTTCCGCCGGGGCGCGGAATTTGCCCTGCTGGCGCCCACCGCCGTCAACCAGCAGCAGTTCAAACTGAAGCTGCTGCCGGAAAACCGCGTGCACGCCGCCGCGCTCATCGGCGCGTATTCCAGGATCGATCTCGGCATCGTGAAGTGCCACTTTGAAATCGGCGCAGGGGAGGGCGGCTGGTCATGGTCGGAATGAATCCCAATATGCAGTACCGCCCCGGCGTGGGCGGCGATATGCTCTCTGTGCTGGGCTACGGCTGCATGCGCTTTACCAAGAAGGGCGGCGCCATTGACCTCGACAAGGCCGAAGCCGAGCTCATGGCCGCCATCAATGGCGGCGTGAACTACCTCGATACCGCCTATCTCTACCCCGGCAACGAAGTGGCCGTGGGCAAAATCCTCGAGCGCACCGGAACCCGTGAAAAGGTCTATCTCGCCACCAAGCTGCCCCAATACCTGATCAAATCCGCCTCCGCCATCGAAAAGACCTTCCGGGAGGAGCTTTCCCGCCTGCGCACCACTTACATCGATTATTACCTCATGCACATGATCACCGATGTGGCCCAGTGGCGTAAGCTGGAGGCGCTGGGCATCCGGGAATGGATCGCCGAAAAGAAGAAATCCGGCGAAATCCGCCACATCGGCTTCTCCTTCCATGGAAATACCGATATGTTTTTGCAGGTGCTCAACGCCTACGATTGGGAATTCTGCCAGATTCAGTACAATTACATGGATGAGCACAGCCAGGCGGGCCTGCGCGGCCTCAAGGCGGCGCAGGAGAAGGGGATCCCGGTGATCATCATGGAGCCCCTGCGCGGCGGCAGGCTGGTGAGCATGCTGCCCCAGTCCGCCCAGAAGCAAATTGCCGCCCATCCCCGGGGTTGGACTGCCGCCGGCTGGGCCTTCAACTGGCTGTGGAACCAGCCGGGCGTTTCCTGCGTGCTCTCCGGCATGAACAGCATGGAAATGGTGCGGGAAAACCTGAAGCTCGCCTCCGAATCCCGGCCAAACAGCTTCACCGCTTCCGATTTCCAAATCATTGAGGAGGTCAAGGCCGATATCAATGCCAATATCCGCGTGAACTGCACCGGCTGCGGCTATTGCATGCCCTGTCCCCAGGGCGTGGATATCCCCGGCAGTTTCCGCTGTCTGAATGAAGTTCCCCTCGAAGGCCGGGGCAAGGCCGCCAGGGAATACTGGCAAACCACCGCTGTGCGCAAAGTGCCCGGCAGCGCGTCCCGCTGCATCGGCTGCGGCAAGTGCGAAAAGCATTGCCCCCAGTCCATCCCCATCCGCGATATGCTCAAAGTAGCCGCCAAGGAGCTGGAAACCCCGTTCTACAAGCTCGGCAGGCTGGCGATGCAGGTCTGGAAGCCGTGGAAGTGACGGGGGAGACGTTGGGGGCTGTCAGCCCCCAAACCCCTGACCAAAGGGAATGATTCCCTTTGGAATCCCCAACAGAAAAATGGCCTCGTTCCGAGGCCATTTTTGATTTTGAGCAGAGCAAACTCAAAAGGCTCCCTTGTGTAAAGGGAGCTGTCACCGAAGGTGACTGAGGGATTGTCTGAACGAGTGAAGACTGCGTTGGGAACGTTGGAGAAACGCTGGGGCGCTGCCCCAGACCCCCGGCAGGGACTCTGTCCCTGCAC
>JAFUPT010000058.1 GCA_017481065.1 Clostridia bacterium
GCTTTTTTGCTCTGAGGAAGGGGTGATAACAACCCCTCAGTATGCTGCGCAGACAGCTCCCCTTACACAGGGGAGCCTTTTGGGCGCCGCGCAGATGGCTCTGTACAGGGGAGCCTTTTTGGGCGCAGCGCAGATGGCTCTGCACAGGGGAACCAAGGGGACGGGCGCACACATAGGTGCGCCCCTACAGTGGAGCCAGCCTTTGGGGGATGACAACCCCTCAGTCTGCTGCGCAGACAGCTCCCCTTGAGAATGGGAGCCTTTTGGTTTCTTCGTATACAAAAAATCGACCTCGGAGCGAGGTCGATTTTTATTCTGAGGGTTCTTAGGGGAATCATTCCCCTAAGCGGGGTCTGGGGCAGCGCCCCAGCGTCTTTCTCAGCGTCTCTCCCCGTCACTTGCCCGCCTTCAGGGCCTTCTGCACCATTGCCTGGTGGTCGGCGTCGAGGCGGTTGCCGGTATGGGTGCGGGAATTGGTGAAATGGATGCAATGGTGGCCATCGAAATTGTTGTTTGCCACGGAATCGCCGCCGTGGGGCATGCCGTTCATGGAGGCGGCATAGGTTTCGCCATTGATGGTGACCCAGATGGCGCGGCGGTTCCAGGACCACTTGCCGCCGTAGACCTGCTTGAGCTTGGCGGTATCTTCCGCGGTGCAGGGCTGCACATCGGCATGGTTGGTGCCGCCCTTGCGGATTTCCTGCCAGGAAATGCCGGTTTCCACATCGGTGATGGTGGCGGTGACGCCGCGGGCGAAGATGGACTGGATGCCGCTGGTCCACCAATCCATTTCCTTGACGCGGGAGGAGGATTCTTCCTCTTCCTCCTTATCGGAGAACTTGCTGGTGGAGAGATCATCCATGCGCATGAAGGCGGTCTTGCCATTCTTTTCCACGCGGCACCAGCCATCCTTCACGGCATCCACCTTCACGGTATCATTCAGATCCAGCTTGGCGAGCACCTTGGAGGAGGTGGAATAGGATTTATACACCTTCGCGCCCTGCACGGCATAGGCGGTCACGCCGTTCATATCGATCACGCCGTCATCGGCGGAATCATCGCCCTCATCCTCAACTTCCACTGCGGGAGCCTTCTTGGAGAGATCATCCAGATCGCAATAGCCCTTTTCGCCATCATACTTCACATAGGCCCAATCGCCAGCCACGGAATATACCTTTACTTCCGCGCCGGCAGGCATGGAAGCCAGCTCCTTGCCGCCGCCATAGGACTTGTAGAGCACGGTTTTTTCGGCCACATAGCCCTTCGCGCCGCCATATTCCTTCACTTCCTCCACCTGGCTCGCGCGGATATAGGCGGTCACGCCGTCCTTCTCGACCCGGTACCAGCCATCCTTTTCAGCGGTCTTTTCCATCGTAGTTCCGGCGGAAATGCTGACGGCCTTGGAGGACTTATCGGGGCTCTGGTATACCTTGGTCTTCTCGGTGGCGATCACGGTTTCGGCAGCTGCACTCGCGCTGAGCACGGTGAGCAGGGCGACGGCCAGGACTTTGCGGAGAGAAATGTTCAACTTGAGTTCCACCTTTCGGTTTGCTTTCGTAGCTTACAGGAACCATTATATTACAAAAGTATTTCAAAATCAAGTGTTTTCGTCATATTTCTATCGATATTTTGCAAAAAGTTGAAGTGGGTGTTGGAGACGCTATCCCCAAACCCCTGCCGGGGGAAATGATTTCCCCGGGACCCCTCTGAAAAAGGGCCTGCCCCGGCGCGGAGCAGGACCTTTGAAATAATTTGAAAAATGTGTCCGAACAGGACACGTTTTTGGGCCGGGTCCAGGGGGCGGCTCGCCTCCTGGCGGATTCTTAAGGCAGAACCTTAAGCAGGAGTCCGGAGGACAGCATCCTCTGGCAGCGCAACTCCCGCCCAACTCCCTTGCACCCTTTCCGGGCGGCGGCATAGTATACGGCGTGGGTCGAATCCCCCCGCATTCCAATCCAAGGAGGAATGAACCATGTCGTTTTACAGCTACAAGAACGCGAATTCCGATGCCTGTCCCGGCGTAGTAAACGGCAGCATTCTCAACGGCCTGAACCAGAGGGTATGCATTCAGGTAAAGAACGTATACGACAGCAGCCTGAGCCAGGAGCAGCTGGACGATGAAGTGGTAACCATTGAAAACATCGTGCCCGTGCTGCCGAACAACACCTGCCGCTCCACCAGCAGCAAGAGCTGCAGCTGCAATTGCTCGGGCAACACCTGCACCTGCAATTGCCCCACCTGCGGCACGAACATCAGCCACGCGGAGGCGGTGGAAAATGCCGAGAACAGCGCCTGTCCCCTGCCCCAGCCCTACGGCGCATGGACCTTTGAAAGCTGCCGCAGCTCCACCACGGCGGGCCGCATTTCCAACCTGAGCATCGAGCGCATGTGCGACCGGCCGCAGTTTGCCCGGGTGCGCTGCAGCGTGGATGTGCCGGTGGATGTGCTGTTTGTGGACCAGAGATGCCAGGAATGGATGGGCCAGACCCGCATCTGCGTGGATAAGGATGTATTGCTCTGCATCCCGGATGATTCCATCATTCCCTTCACGCTGGAGAGCCTGGTGAGCGCCATCTGCGTATCCGGCACCTACATCGGCAATTGCACCTTCGAGATTACCATCTGCGTCACCGTTGTATTGAAGGTGCTGGCAGAGGTCGATATCCTGATTCCTACATACGGCTTCTGCGAAGTGCCGCCGAGCGAGGAATTCGCCGAAAATGTCTGCGACGAATTTTTCTCTCTACCTTTGTTCCCCCAGTCCAGCTGCAACTTCGAAACCGTGGGCAACGGCGCCACGAGCACGACCTCCAATGGCAACGGCACGGCCGTGGCTTCCGCCACGCTGGCCAACGGCAATGGCTGCGTGACCTGCGGCAGCGTGAACACCACCGGCGGCGCATGCGCGGCCAGCACCTGCTCCAACTGCGGCACGACCTGCCTTTCGGGAAGCGGTTCGCTCTGCCCGAGGTGCGGCTGCACCATGACGAGCACGACCTGACCAAAGGGCTCTGCCCTTTGGAAACCCGCTTAAGGCTCCGCCTTAAGAATCCGCCAGGGGGAATGATTCCCCCTGGACCCCTCAGAAATAAAAATGACCTCAGAGTGAGGTCATTTTTAGGAGGGAAAATCTACCTCTCAGTCAGCCTACGGCTGCCAGCTCCCCTGCAAGGGGAATCAAGAGCTTACGACATTCCTCCGTAACTGCTATTGTATTTTCCCCAGCGCGCGAAGTGCGCTTACAGAGGGTTCTTAGGGGAATCATTCCCCTAAGCAGGGGTTTGGGGACAGCGTCCCCAACAGGGTCTGGGGGCTGAAAGTCCCCAGCGTTCCTCCCAACGTCACCCCCAAGGCCTCTCCCCCGCCTGCGGGAGGGTTCATATAGGCGCCGGCGAACGAAATTATGCTGCCACGAAAGCAGCCGGCGCCGCTTTCCCGCTAGTTTTCGGGCGCAGGGGTATTGGCCATGACGAGGGTGCCGATCATTTCTTCCTCGCTGGGCTTGTAGCGTTCATCGATCATCGCCTGTACGCCGGCGATGCACTGGGCCATGTCATCCCGGGCGAGCCCGGTGGCGGTGCCATCGCGGTAGGCGGCGGCATACTCCTCGAAGGCCGCGTCGAAGGCGGCGATCTGCTCCTCACTGAGCACGGCATATTTCTTGCCGAAACCGTTGATCAGGGTTTCATTCAGGGACTGCACCGCCGTGTACTCCGCCTTGAGGCTGGGAATCAGCTTATTCTGCACATCCACGGCGGGATCATCCACCCGGGCAAAGAGGGTGGTCATTTCGATGAGGCTCTGGTAGGCCTGCTCCTGGGCTTCCGCCGCTGCGGATGAATATTTCCGCTGCATACTCGACTGCATATGGATGGATATGCCAGCCACAAGTATCAGGCAGAGCAGCGCGGCTATGATGATGATGACCGTGTGCTCAATGCGCTTATTTTTCAGCCAAACCACGATTTTTTCCTTTAAGGCTGCCAAGGAATTTACCCTCCCTTTGTAGGTGAATATAACCATGTATATGCGGAATAACAACTTGTATATACATAAAAATATACGACAATTTATGCGCAATTCCTGCATTCAACTTTTGAAATAAATGTATATATACATGGTATATTCGCCTGTATTTTCGCACATTTTATGCATCGCATGTTTTTTCGGGCGCAATCGGCGCACATTTTCGCCATGATCAGCGCGGGCGCGTTGCATTTTGCATTTGTGCTTGCTATAATGAAAGTATATGAAGGGAGGCTTTCATTTATGCGCTATATCGAATTCTGCGGCAAAGAATGCGCCGCCATCGCCCTCGGCACCATGGATTTCGGCGGCAAAATTCCCGAAGGACAGGCCCGGGACTTCATGGACGCTTACATTGAAATTGGCGGCAACCACATTGACACCGCGCGGATCTACGGCGATTTCGCCGGCGGCGTGCAGGGCGGCAGCGAGCAGGTGATCGGCCGCTGGATGGAGGACCGCCGCAAGCGGAATTCCATCGTGCTGGGCACCAAGGGCGGGCATCCCGACCCCAAGGCCATGCGGATTGGCCGGCTCGACCGCAGGAACCTGCTGGACGATATGCAGCGCAGCCTCGACAACCTGCGCACCGATTGCGTGGACATCTACTGGCTGCACAGGGATGATATGAGCCGCCCGGTGCAGGACATCCTGGAGAGCCTTACGGAGCTTGAGGAGCGCGGCATGACGAAGCATGTGGGCGTTTCCAACTGGAAGGAAGGGCGCATTCTGGAGGCCCTCAGCTGCGCTGAAAAGCACGGCCTCGTATCCATCACAGCCAACCAGCCGCAGTTTTCCCTCGCCCGGCAGTGCGTGGTGGAGGATGAAACCCTCTGCCAGATGGACGCCGCCATGCATGCCATGCATGTGGAGCAGGCCATGCCCTGCGTGTGCTTCTCCTCCCAGGCGAAGGGCTATCTTTCCAAGCTGGCCCTCGGCGAAGCCGCGCTGCCGGACAAGGCCCGCCGCCGCTACCACTTCCCGGAGAACACCGCCGTTTTCAGCCGCGCGCAGGAGCTCAGCCGCCGGACCGGGCTCTCCATTTCCGCCATCGCCCTCGCATGGCTCACCAGCCAGCCCTTCCCCTGCATGCCCATTGCCGGCGTGAGCAAAATGGAGCACTTTGAATCCATCCGCGATGCTGGGGACGCCCTGCTGGCCCCCGAGCAGCGGGATTGGCTGCGGGGGATGTGACCAAAGGCACGCCGTCCCTTTGCAAACCTGCCGGGGGAATGATTCCCCCTGACCCTTCTGAAAAAGCACCTGCCCCGGAGCGGGGCAGGTGCTTTTTCAGAAGGGGTACAGGGGGCGGCTCGCCCCCTGGCGGATTGCAGGGTTCCAAAGGGCAGAGTTCCAAGGAGCAGAGCCCCTTGGCCGTGTTCTCCCCTTGACAGGCGTTCATTTTCCCTTTAAAATATTCCCACAAGCAAATCTGGAGCAAGGAACAAATAATGAAGCAAATTATTGCCGACCGGCGCGCTCTGCACCGGATACCCGAGCTGGACCGGGACCTGGACCGCACGATGGCCTACCTGCGCACTGCGCTGAAGGGGCTGCGGTGCAGGCTGTTTTCGCCGGTTCCGAATTCCCTGTGCGCCTATTTTGACAACGGCGCAGGGGCCACGCTGGCCTTCCGCAGCGGCGCGGATGCGCTGCCTGTGCAGGAGCGCAGCTTTCTGCCCTTTGCATCGGAAATTCCCGGGCAAATGCACGCCTGCGGCCACGACGGCCACATGGCCATGCTGCTGGAGCTGGCCCGGCGCATGCATGAAAAGACGGCCGGAAGCAACATACTGCTGGTCTTCCAGCCCGCGGAGGAGACCACCGGCGGCGCCCGGGACATATGCAAGAGCGGCGTATTTGAAAATTTGAATGTGCGGGCGATCTTCGGCATGCAGCTCTGGCCGGATCTGCCGCTGGGCATGGTTGCCAGCCGGAAAAATGAAATGATGAGCCGCTCCTGCGAAGTAAAGCTGAAAATTCGCGGCCGCGCGGCCAGCGTGGCCCGCACCGACGAGGGTTTGGATGCGCTGCGCGCCGGCGTGGAATTTTACCGCCGGGCCACGGAAGCGGAGGCGGGCTGGCCGGAGCAGGTCTACCGGCGGCTGCACTTCGGTAAAATGGTGAGTGGATGCCAGTGCAACGTGGTGAGCGATGTGACCCGCATCGAGGGTACGCTGCGCGCCTTCCAGGACGAGGTATTCTTCGGCATACTGGATGCGCTGGAGCGCATCGGCGGGGATATCTCCAGGGAAACGGGCTGCAGCGTGCAGATGGAAACCAGCATGGGTTATCCGGCAGTTTGGAATCCGCCGGAGCTGTACGACAGCGTGCGCGCCGCAGGGATTGCATTTGCCGAGCTGGAGCATCCGGTGATGATCACCGAGGATTTTTCCTGGTACCAGCGGCACCTGCCGGGCATGTATTTCTTCCTGGGCACCGGCCCCAGCCCGGTGCTGCAGGCGGATGATTTCAATTTTGATGAATCCGTGCTGGATACGGGGGCGGATTTCCTGGAAGGGCTGGCCCTGCGGCTGCAGCTTTCCTGAAATAAAAAAAGGAGGCGTTTTCATGGATATTATGCAGCAGCTATCCTCTGCGGATACCTGGGAATTTGCGCTGCGCATAGTACTGGCCTGCGTATGCGGCGGAGCCATCGGCTTTGAACGCACGAAGCGGCTGAAAGAGGCGGGCATCCGCACCCACTGCATCATTGCTTCCGCCGCCGCGCTGTTTATGATTCTTTCGAAATACTGCTTCACGGATATGTTCACCGGCGATGGCCTCTATCCCGGCATCCGGGGCGCAGACGCCTCACGGATCGCCGCACAGGTGGTGAGCGGCATTTCCTTCCTGGGCGCGGGCGTGATCTTCCGCAATGGCAACGCCGTGAAGGGGCTCACCACCGCCGCAGGCATATGGGCCACCGCCGCCGTGGGCATGTCCATCGGCAGCGGCATGTACATACTCGGCCTGGTGGAAGCCGCGCTGATCGTGGTTATCCAGCTGGTGTTCCACCGCTTCAGCATCGGCAACGATGCATATTCCGAGAGCGAGGTGCGCATCGTGGCCAGCGATTCCGAGGAATTCCGCATGGCGTTTACCCACCTGCTGGAGGAAAGGCGCATACAGCTGCTCTCCATGCGCATTGAGCGCCACGGGGAGGGTGAAGTGGTATACAATCTTTCCATCCGCACCCGGCAGGATTTCAAGGTGCAGCACGCGCTGGATATCTTCTTCAACAACCCGGATGTGCATTCCATTTCGATGTGACCGGAGGTGCAAAGTATGTATATGCCTGATGAAAAGCGCTATGATCGCATGCAATACGCCCGCTGCGGCAAAAGCGGCTTGAAGCTGCCCCGGATTTCCCTGGGCCTCTGGCACAATTTCGGCGCCATCACGCCCTTTGAAACCCAGCAGAAGCTGCTGCGCACCGCATTCGACAACGGAATTACCCATTTTGACCTTGCCAACAACTATGGCCCTCCCTACGGCGAGGCGGAGCGGAACTTCGGCATCCACATGGATCGGGACTGGCGGCCGCATCGGGATGAGCTGGTGATTTCCACCAAGGCGGGCTACGATATGTGGCCCGGCCCCTACGGCAACTGGGGCAGCCGGAAATACCTGATTTCCAGCCTGGACCAGAGCTTGAAGCGCATGAAGCTGGATTATGTGGATATCTTCTACCACCACCGCCCGGACCCGGAGACCCCCTTGGAGGAGACCATGGGCGCGCTGGACCAGATCGTGCGCAGCGGCAAGGCGCTCTATGTGGGCATTTCCAATTATTACGATGTGGAGCAGGCCGCCGAGGCCATGCGCATCCTGAAACGGCTGGGCACGCCGCTGCTGATTCACCAGCCGAAGTATTCCATGTTTGTGCGCGGCCCCGAAAACGGCCTCTTTGATTTGCTGGAAGCGGAGGGCGTGGGCGCGATTCCCTTCTCCCCGCTCTGCAACGGCCTGCTCAGCGACCGCTACCTAAACGGCATTCCCGCAGATTCCCGGGCCGGACACGACCCGCGCTACTTAAAGCCCGATTCCATCACCCCGGACAAGCTGGCCAGGATTGCCGCGCTCAATGAAATTGCCCGGGAACGCGGCGAAAGCCTCGCCCAGATGGCGCTGCAGTGGGTGCTGCGCCAGCCGGCCGTAACCTCCGCATTGGTGGGTGCAAGCAAGCCCGAGCAGATTCTGGACAACATCCGCGCGCTGGATTTCCCGGCGCTGACGGCGGAGGAATTGGAGCAGATTGAGGGGATCCTAGGGTAACGGGGGAGACGTTGGGGACATGCCGGGGCTCTGCCCCGGACCCCAGCAGGGGAAATGATTTCCCCTGCACCCCTCTGAAAAAGGCACGCATACGCATGCCTTTGGTTTTGGATTTGTAGGGGCGATCCTATGCGATCGCCCGTTAGCAGATGTTCTGTTCAACGAGGACCTCTCCCTCCGTCACGGCGGGATATGGGTATCCCGCCCTACCGGTTTTCTTTTTTTGCAGGGAAACGACACCTCATCGGTCATGCTACGAATGACAGCTTCTCCTCAAGGAGAAGCCTTTGGGAAAGCGAACAACCCCTCAGTCTGCTTCGCAGACAGCTCCCCTTACACAGGGGAGCCTTTTGGACTCTATTCCAAAATATTTTAAAGGCACGCGTATGCGTGCCTTTTTCTGGGGTTTCCAAAGGGACACTGTCCCTTTGGCGGGGTCTGGGGCAGCGCCCCAGCAGGAGTCCAGAGGACAGCGTCCTCTGGCAGCGTTCTCCCATCACTCCTTCCCGTCGAAGCGGATCACGGTCTTGTATTTCCTGCCCTGGGCGGCGAGGGCGGCGTCGATTTCCTGCTTGAGCTGCTGGTGCCGCTGGGCCATGGAATAGGGCACGGCGAGATCGAACACCAGCTTGGTGTGCTTGGAGCCGCGCAGCATGCGGAAATCATGCATGGAGAGCTGGGGATCGATGCTGCGGATGATATCATCCACCACCTGCCGCATTTCATTGAGCTCGGCGTCATCCATGGGCACGGGATCGCAGTGGATCACGAGGTTCACATTCAGCTCGCGCAGGGCGTCGCACTCGATATCATCGATGATATCGTGGCAGGCCTGGGGGTCCTCCGCCGCGCTGAGCTCCACATGGACGGAGGCGAAGTAGCGGCCGGGGCCATAATCATGCACCAGCAGATCATGGATGCCGAGGATGCCATCGTGGGCGAGGATCAGCTGGCTGATGCCATCCCGCAGCTCCTGGTCCACCTGCTTGCCCAGCAGCGGGGAGATGGTTTCCCGGGCGGCGCCCACGCCGGACCAGAGGATGAACAGCGCCACCAGCAGGCCGATCCAGCCATCGATATTCACACCGAAGAAATGGTTCACCAGCGCGCCCGCGAGCACCGACGCGGTGGCGATCACATCGTTGCGGCTGTCCGCAGCGGCAGCGCGGAGGGTGGTGGAATGGATGCGGCGGCCCAGCTTGCCGAAGCAGCCCGCCATCCACAATTTCAGCAGGATGGAGCCGAGCATGATCGCCGCGGCGACGGCGGAAAAGGAAACCGGGCTGGGATGGAGGATGCGCTCCACCGAGGAAATGGCCAGCTCGCCGCCGATGAACAATATGAATGCGGCGATGATGAAGCCCGAGAGATATTCATACCGCGCATGGCCATAGGGATGATGCTTATCCGCCGGGCGCTGGGCCATCCAGAAGCCCAGGAACGTGACCAGCGACGAGGATGCATCGCTGAGGTTATTCATCGCATCCGCCACGATGGACACGGAGCCCGCCAGCAGGCCCGCCGTGAGCTTGCCCGCAAACAGCAGCACATTGCACACGATGCCCACGATGCCCGCCAGCTTGCCGATGGCCGCGTGGGCTTCGGGGGCGGCGATATTCTTTCGAATGAAAATACGCAGAAGAAGTTCGGTCATGGTTTTATCTCCGAATGAATGATATTTTCTTCTTGCACCGGGGTAAAAAATACCCACGAACCCAGTAATACGCTTACTGTCCCGTGGGAGGTGAATCCACTGTCGCATCTGCGACCCGGCTCCGAGCAAACGCTCCGGCCTGTTCAGTTTGTACTGTAGTATGATATGCAGTGCAAAGAGTTTTATTAAAGATAGCAGATTGGCAGTGAAATGTCAAGCATGAGGAGGTTACACTCTTCCTGCCCTGCGGGGAACAACCCCTCAGTCAGCCTGCGGCAGACAGCTCCCCTTGCACAGGGGAGCCGTTTGGGCACGGCGCAGATGACTCTGCGCAGGGGAGCCAAGGGGACGGGCGCACACATAGGTCGCCCCTACATGAAGCCAGCCTTTGGGGGATGACAACCCCTCAGTCTGCTACGCAGACAGCTCCCCTTACACAGGGGAGCCGTTTGGTTCTATTCCAAAATATTTTAAAGGCACGCAAATGCGTGCCTTTTTGTGCCGGGTCCAGGGGGCGGCTCGCCCCCTGGCGGGGTCTGGGGCGGAGCCCCAGCAAACCCTAATCATCTTTCCTCAGTCGTGCTTGCAGCCGCTGCAAGCGCCGCCGCAGCCGCCTTCGCCCTTATGGGGGCAGCAGCTTTCGGGGCAGCCGATGCATTTCTGGCCGCTCTTTTTTGCCTTGATGATGTAGCGCACCGCCAGGCCGATGATGACCAGCAGGATGACTGCAAAGACGACGTTTACCATACGAATACTCCTTGAAGCGAAATTACTTCTCGCCGTTCAGGGCATATTCTGCCTTGAGGTTCTTGTTGGTGTTGCGGATGAGCATGGCAATGATTACGATGAATACGATCACTGCGATCAGGCCGCCGATGAAGCCGCCGCCGAAGGAACCGGTGGTGATGAGGGTGCCGATCTGGTATACGAGGTAGCCAACGGTGAAGCCGGTGCCCAGCTGGAGAGCGATGCCGCCCCACAGCCACTTGGAGCTCTTCATTTCGGAGTTCATAGCGCCGATGGCAGCGAAGCACGGCGGGGTGTAGAGGTTGAACATGAGGTAAGCCAGGGCAGCAACCTTGGTGATGGCGAATACGGTGGCAACTTCTGCGCCAGCGCCTTCCATCAGGGCCAGTTCTTCGGTATCGATCAGGTTCTCAAGGCCAACGAAGCATACTGCCAGGGTGCCGACAACATTTTCCTTAGCGATGAAGCCGGTAACTGCGGCTGTAGCCAACTGCCAGGAAGCCACGCCCACAACGGGGATCAGCAGATAGGCGAAGGGGCTTGCGATGGAGGCCAGGATGGAATCGCTGGCAACCTCAGCAACGGTGAAGGACCAGGTGAAGGTCTGCATGATCTGCACCACAGTGTTGCACAGCAGGATGATGGTGCCGGCCTTTACGATGTAGGCCCAGCCGCGGCTGCAC
>JAFUPT010000059.1 GCA_017481065.1 Clostridia bacterium
ACCCCCGTAAGCGCACTTCGTGCGCTGGGGGACGGAAATGGAAGGGCCTGAGGGGGTGTTCTTCCCTGCGGCGGGATGAGGGCATCCCGCCCTACGATTCTGCTTCTATTTAAGGAATTCCGTAGGGCGGCTTGCCCACAAGCCGCCGTTTATCTTTCTGCAACACGAAGCGTTGCTTACAGAGGGGTCCAGGGGAAATCATTTCCCCTGGCAGGGGTTCTCAGGGGACAGCGTCCCCTGAGCGTCACCCCAACGTCTCCCCAGCGTCACACCATGCCGCTCAGGCGCATGGCGCGGCGCTCCAACTCCTCCTTGGGCAGCACATCCTTCAGCGCTTCGAGGGTCTGCGCCTGTTCGAGCTCGTTGGCGGGAAGCGCGCGAGTAAAGATCATGCGCACCCTTTCGGCGTCGAGCCATGCCTCGCCGCGGCAGGCGAGGAAATGGGCATAGGCGCGCAGGCGGCTGCGCAGGGCTTCACGGAACCAGCGCTCCTTGATTTTGGTCAGCTGTTCGAGGCCAAGCAGCTTATATCGCATGGCCACGCCGCTGGAATTCCCGGCAAACTGGGCGTCCGTGAGGTCCGGCACCATGCTCATCTTGTGGATATCGGACTTGATTGCGTCCCTCAATACTTCGGTGTCGGCCTCGTTGAGCTGTTTGCAGAGCCATTCGGCATGGGCGTCGCAGTCCGGGAGGGAGAGCGCCTTGTCCTCCCGCAGCTGCTGGCCGGGAGTCCTGCCGCGGCTGTCGGTTTCCAGCGTGCAGCCGTAGAGCACCAGCAATGCATCCACAAACTGCTGCTTATCGTTCATGCGGTCGCTCTGGAGCAGGTTGTAAGCGTCGATCAGGGGAATCACGCCCTCGAAATCGCCCTTCTCATCCTCATCGTTCCAGTATTCGATGAGCGGCACCTGGCCGAAGTAGTGGGGCTGGATGGATTCCGGCTCCAGCATCTTCGGATCGGCGAGGCTCTTCACCCGGTAGACGAGCGCATCCCTTTCCGTGTACACATGAACGATAAAGCCCAGCAGCCTGCCGTCCGGCGCGCGCCACGGCGCGCTGTACATGCCCAGCATCGGCTTGTTTTCCACGCTGTCATCGTAGACAACAAAGGCGTCCCTCGGGTCCAGCGCCGCAGTGCGGGGACAGGCGCTTCCATCCGCAAACAACAGCTCCACACCCTTGCCGTAGATGCTGGCGTCGCGGGCGAGCTCCGCATCCACGCTGTCCACCGCGCCGCCGGCATATTCCCGCTTCACCGCTGCCAGCGCATCTTCCTGGCCCTCCGATTCATATTGCACCGGGTTGCCGATCAGGTAGCCCGCAGCCATCGTGGATATGTAGCGCGGAAACGCATGGGCGATCCGCAGGTTCGGCAGGCCAGCACTGCGCACCCGGTGCTCGATGGCGTGCCTGCCGTCGTAATAGGCGCGCAGCCGCGCAAGCCTGCCCACGCCCTCGGTGTGCTCCTTCAGACAGCTCTCCAGCAGGGAGCGCTCCGGCACACCATTCTGAAATTCCTTTCGGGGTCTGATAATCATGTAAACCTCCTATTTTGACGGGAGAAAGACGCTAGGGGACTCTGTCCCCTAGAACCCCTGCCAGGGGAAATGATTTCCCCTGGACCCCTCTGCAAAGGCGCGCACTGCGCGCCAGAAATATTTCCCAGCGATGCGCAGCATCGCTTGCAGAGGTTTCCAAAGGGAATCATTCCCTTTGGTCGGGGGTCTGGGGGCAGACAGCCCCCAGCAGCGCCCCTGAGCGTCACCCCTGAGCGTCGCCCCCCAGCGCCTCCTCCGTCATATTCCCAGCACTCCCCGGTCCAGCGTGCCCGCACGGCGGCGGCGAATGATGTCCTCCAGGGCATAGCGGGCGGCGTCGATCAGGTGGTTGTCCCTATCCGGGCAATCGGCGCGGAAATTGCCGTTGCCGTCGGCCTCATACTCGTAGGCGGAAAACTCCCGGGCGGCGTTGGGGCAGCGCGCCGGATCAATGATGATTTCGCCCAGCTCCTGCAAAAAGCGTATGCCCTCGCGCACGCTGCCGGGACCTTTTTTCGCGCCGACAGCGGCGATTCCCCGGCTGCGCAGCTCCTGGATCATGCGGGGATCGGCGCTGTCGCAGTGCACGGTTTCACCCCGGCAGCGCGCCTTTACCTCGGCAGCCAGGCGGTCCGCCGGCGTGCGCACGCCGAAGAACTCCTCCGCTACGAACAGCCGGCGCAGCCTCGCGTCGTAATGCACCCGGATGAACGCATCCGGGTCCACCGCGAAGCCGAAATCCAGGCCGTTCAGCGAACGGTCCGCGGCATGCAGCTCCGCATCCCGAACCGTCCTCAGCGAAAGGTTATCAAACACCTGGCCGCCGCTGCCGGTGCTCTCCCCCAGGTACATGTGGCGGTATGCCCGCTCGTTCACCCGGCGGAGCGCCTCCGCCCCGGCAATGAAGCCCCCGCCCAGCCATTGCGGCGGCACATCCAGATAGCAGCTGTGATGCACCAGCCGGCCCGGCAGGGACAGCAGCGCCTCGGCATTGATCCAGTTCGACAGCGATACCGGCGGGTTGTAGCTGAAAAAGGTCACTACGCGCTCCGTTCCGCGCACGATGCTGGCCTTGATGGTGCGCACATCCTGCATGCCGGAAAATTCCGAAGCCTCTTCAAACCAGAGATAGCCAAACGCGCCCCGCTTCAATTTCAGGGATTTCGATTTCCCCGGGTCATCCGCGCCGCGAAACAGGATGCGCTGCCCCGTGGGGATGATGGTGATCTCCATGGGCGAAAGCCGGGTCTCCACCAGATCGGCCATGCCCAGCAGCTCGATGGCCCACAGCAGCTGTTCAAACACCGATTCCCGCAGCGTGGCCGCCACCTTGCGATACACGATGGCATGCATATCCGGATTTTTCAGCAGCCCCAGCAGGATCTCAATGGATACAAAGCTGGATTTTGCCGACCCGCGCCCGCCTTTCAGGAAATATTCATCGTGCCTGCCTGCGCGTATATCCGCATGCACGGCATGAAAGGCGGGCGCGATCAGCTCACTCAGCCGCATCCGGGATATCGTCCACCACCACCGGCAATTCCTGCCTGAGCACGCTGCCGATATCGCTGAACACGCCCAGCCGCTTGCCCAGCAGCTCCGCCGCGCGCATCCGGGGCGAGGAATTCTTTTCCGGCCTCTCGCCGTCAATCTCGCCGCGCATCACCTCGGTCAAAAATACCAGCACCTCGTCCGCCGACGCAATGTTCTTCTCCTGCGCCGCCTTCAGCCGCCCTTCCATGTAAGCGCGTACCGCGGGCTGGCGCTTCGCGCCCTGGGCATAGCTGCGCTTGAAGCCCGCCTGCTCGGCTGCCTCCGATGCATTGCCCAGCTGCAGGTATAAATCCGCAAACCTGCGCTGACGCTCCGTAAGTTTCAGGTTCATTTCTTCCATTCTCTTCGCCTCCCGGCCATGAATTAACCGTTTTCGGTTATGTCGGCATTATAAACCCGCAAGTGGGTATTGTCAATCTGATTTTTTGATATTTTATCCGTTTTCGGGTAATTTTTTACTTGCCAAAGGCATAAAAAAAGGGTATACTGTTTCCAGATACCTTAGAAAAGGGGATATGAAGATGGAACTGCGCGAAATTCTCGCCCGGCTTAAAACCGAAAACGGGTTGACTACGGACGCCCTGTCCCGGGCCTCGGGCGTGCCGAAGGGCACGCTGAACAAGCTGCTCAACGGCGAGACCCGCAATCCCACGGGGGCGACCCTGAAGAAGATCGCCGATGCGCTCAGCTGCCCTGTAGAGCTGTTTTACAGCCGCCCCGCCAACGTGAACGCCTATCTCGCCACCCTGAAAAATGCCGGGGACATCGTTTCCGTGCGCCGGCGCGCCATCCCCCTGCTGGGCGAAATCGCTGCCGGCACGCCCATCCTCGCCGAGGAAAGCGCCGAGCTGGTCTACTGCGATGATTCCCTCCATTGCGATTGCGCCCTGCGGGTGCGCGGCGACAGCATGGTGGGCGCCCGCATCCACGATGGCGACCTCGTTTTCCTCCGCCTGCAGGATGATGTGGACGACGGCGAAATTGCCGCGGTCGTTCTCGATGATGAGGCCACCCTCAAGCGCGTCTACCACATCAAAAACGGCCTCCAGCTCATCGCCGAAAATCCCAGATACAAACCCATGGTCTTTACCCTCGATGAATGCACCTCCATCCGCATCGTCGGCAAGGCGGTGGGCTTCCAGAGCAGCCTGTGAGGGGAAGAGGCAGTCAGGGGAAACGCTCAGGGGACTCCGTCCCCCGAAACCCCTGCCAGGGGGGAATGATTTCCCCTGGACCCCTCTGCATAAAAAATCGACCCCGGAGCAGGGTCGATTTTGAATATACAAGACGAAACGGCTCCCCTGTGCAAGGGGAGCCTTTTATTCCTTTTTATTACTGGGGTTTCCAAAGGGAATCATTCCCTTTGGCAGGGTCTGGGACAGAGTCCCAGCGGGGTTCTTAGGGGCAGCGCCCCTAAGCGTTCTCCTCCCCCGCACCTTACTTCTTCACGAAGCGGTGGTAGCTCTTCTTGCCCTTGCGGATCAGCAGGCCCTCGCCTTCGAGCATTTCGGGAGTGATCTTGAAATCAACATCGGTCACCTTTTCATCGCCGATGTAGAGGCCGCCGGCCTGAATGGTCTTGCGGGCCTCGCCGTTGGACTTGCAGAGGCCAACCTTGGCGATCCAAGCCAGCAGGCGGGCGTCCTCGGCAAGCTCGGCCTCGGAAACCTCGGTGGTGGGCACGGAGCCGGCCAGCGCGCCGCCGCCGAACAGGGCTTCCGCAGCCTGCTGGGCCTTGGTGGCTTCCTCTTCGCCGTGCACATTCTTGGTAACTTCGAAAGCCAGCACGCGCTTGGCTTCATTGATGGCGCTGCCTTCCAGGGCGCCGAGGCGGTTCACTTCCTCCATGGGCAGGAAGGTGAGCAGGCCCAGGCACTTCTTCACATCGGCGTCGTCCACATTGCGCCAGTACTGGTAGAAATCATAGGGAGAGCACTTCTCAGCATCCAGCCAGAGCGCGCCCTTTTCGGTCTTGCCCATCTTGCGGCCATCGTGGGTGAGCAGCAGCTGGAAGGTGAGGGCGAAGGCGTCCTTCTGGTCCTTGCGGCGAATCAAATCCGCGCCGGAAAGCATATTGCTCCACTGGTCATCGCCGCCGCACTGCAGCTTCACGCCGTAGCGGTGGTTCAGCTCCAGGAAATCGTAGCTCTGCATCAGCATGTAGTTGAACTCCAGGAAGGTCAGGCCCCGCTCCAGGCGCTGCTTGTAGCATTCGGCGGTGAGCATGCGGTTTACGCTGAACAGCGCGCCCACATCGCGCAGGAAATCAATGTAGTTCAGGGTGCGCAGCCAATCGGCATTGTTCACGATCACGGCGCAGTTTTCCTTGGATTCATCGAAATCCAGGAAGCGTTCCATCTGGGCCTTGATCTTGGAAACGTTATTGTCGATATCCTCAACGGTGAGCACCTTGCGCAGGTCGCTCTTGCCGGAGGGATCGCCGATCATGCCGGTGCCGCCGCCCATGAGGGCGAAGGGCTTATGGCCGGCCTTCTGCAGGTGTGCCATGGCCATGATCGGAATGTAATGGCCGATGTGCAGGGAATCTGCAGTGGGATCGAAGCCTACATAGAAGGGAACCACTTCTTCATCAAAGGCCTTGTACAGATCCTCCTCAAAGGTAATCTGCTTTACAAAGCCGCGCTCTTTCAACAGGTCAAGTGCATTCATAATCTATCACTCCGTATATATTGATAATCGATTCATTCGCCGCGCAGCGCTGCGCCCAGC
>JAFUPT010000060.1 GCA_017481065.1 Clostridia bacterium
CTCCGAGGTCATGTCCTCCAACGGTTCCACCTCTCAGGCCTCCGTGTGCGGCTCCACCCTGGCTCTGATGGATGCGGGCGTGCCGATCAAGCGCCCCGTAGCCGGCGTTGCCATGGGTCTTATCAAGGACGTTGAAAACACCGGCAAGGTTGCCGTTCTCACCGATATTCAGGGCCTCGAGGACTTCCTCGGCGACATGGACTTCAAGGTAGCCGGCACCACCAAGGGCATCACCGCCATCCAGATGGATATCAAGATCAAGGGCATCGACGAAGCCATCCTGCGCCAGGCTCTGGCCCAGGCTTACGACGGCCGCCTGTTCATCCTGGACAAGATGCTCGAAACCATCCCCGCACCCCGCGAGGAGCTGAGCAAGTATGCTCCCAAGATCGTTTCCTTCATGATCAACCCCGAGAAGATCGGCGAGGTCGTCGGCCCCCGCGGCAAGACCATCAACAAGATCATCGAGGAGACCAGCGTGAAGATCGACATCGAGGACGATGGCTCCGTATTCATCGCCACCGAGGACGCCGAGGCTGCCAAGCGCGCACGCCAGATCATCGAAGGCATTGCCAAGGATCCCCAGGTGGGCGATACCTTCCTGGGCAAGGTCGTTCGCATCATGACCTTCGGCGCATTCATCGAGTATGCTCCCGGCAAGGACGGCATGCTGCATATCTCCAAGATGGCAAACGAGCGCGTTGAGAAGGTGGAAGATGTGATGAACATCGGCGACACCGTACCCTGCAAGATCGCTGAGATCGATTCCCAGGGCCGCATCAACCTGCTCCGCACCGATATCGTATACGAAGACGAATCCATGCCGGTGCGCCGTCCCCCGCGCCGTGACGGCGAGCGTGGCGGCCGCGGCGGCGACCGTGGCGGACGTCGCAGAGACTAATTGTAGGTAGAGGGGGACCTGTCCCCCCTCCACTACCACCCCCTCAAAAATCCATCGCGCCCTGAAGTGCACAATGGATTTTTGCAAGGAAGCGATTTCTGTGGAAATCGCCCCGTCGCCATCGCGGGTGCAGCGATTCAAATTTAAATTTGAATCGCGCAGTCGGCAAAGCCGACCAAGAATCCTTGGGGATTCTTGCCTTCAGTCGCTGGCGACGATTGAAATGGGATACAAATCATGTTATGATCAGGATTGGGCATACTGAAAGCGAGTATGCCCAATCCGTTTATCGATTTAATAGGAGTAAAGAATGTCTTTTGATCTTTTAACCATGCCCAATGGCCTGCGCGTGATCGGCGAGCGGATTCCCCATTTCCGCAGCGTATCCGTGGGCCTGTGGCTGGGCGCAGGTTCCCAGCTTGAAACGCCCTCCGAAGCGGGCATCAGCCATTTCCTGGAGCACATGGTGTTTAAGGGAACCGGCAGGCGCTCCGCCCGCCAGATTGCCGAGGAGATGGACGCCGTCGGCGGCCAGCTGAATGCCTTCACTTCCAAGGAATGCACCTGCTTCTATGCCAAGACCGTGGATGAACATCTGCCGCTGGCCACCGATGTGGTGTGCGACCTGGTGACCGGCCCGGTTTTTGACGCCAAGGAGCTGGAGAAGGAAAAGGGCGTGGTTCTCGAGGAGATTTCCATGTCCGAGGACACCCCGGAGGATCTGGTGCACGAGCTTTTGATGCTGGCCCATTACGGCGACCAGCCCATCGCCCGGCCCATCCTCGGCACCGCGTCGCGGATTTCCAGCTATGTGCGCGATGACCTGCATGCTTACTGGCAGGCCATGTACCGCCCCCAGAACGCCGTGTTCTCCATCGCAGGCAATTACGACTGGGAGCGCGTGCAGGAGCTGCTGGGCGCGCATCTGGGCGCCTGGAAGCCGGATGGCCTGGAGGCGCGCAGCTGCGAAACCCATGAATTTGCGCCCACCACCATCACCAAGGAAAAGGAGATCGAGCAGGTGCACATCTGCCTCGGCTTCCAGGGTCTGCCCATCGGCGATAAGGACAGCTATGCCCTGTCCCTGTTCAACAGCATTTACGGTGGCGCGATGTCCTCCCGCCTGTTCCAGAAGATTCGCGAGGAGAGCGGCATGGCTTACACTGTGTACAGCTATCCCAATGCATACACCACCAGCGGCATGCTTTCCGTGTACGCCGCCACCAACCCCGATACCGCCGTGGCCGTGCACGACCAGATTCTTGAGGAGACCCGCAAGATCGCCGAGGGCGGCCTCACCCGCGAGGAATTTTCCATGGCGCGGGAACAGCTAAAGGCCGGATTTATCCTTGGCAGCGAGTCCACCTCCTCCCGCATGCAGTCCAATGGCCGCCGCCTGCTGCTGATGAACGAAACCCGCACCGAATCCGAAGTGATCGATAAGGTGAACGCCATCGGTTTCGATGAAACCAACGAGCTGATGCGCCGCATCCTCACCGCGCCCAATTCCCTGGCGCTGGTGGGCAAGGGTGTGGGCGAACTGGCGAAGAAGATGGTGTAAAGGGGAGACGAGGAAACGCTGGGGCGCTGCCCCAGACCCTGCTTAGGGGCTTTGACCCTAAGAATCCCGGATTCCCTTTGGCCCCCCTGCAAGCGATGCTTCGCATCGCAGAAAAATTAAAAAATCGATCTCGGAGCGAGATCGATTTTTTGTTGAACGAAGGAAAAATATAGATTTGTGGGCGCGCACACAGGTGCGCTCCTACGGGAAAAGCAAACTTTTATTTTCAAATCGTGCCGCTGTCCGGCACGATTTGTTTTGCAGAGGTGCAGGGATGGAGTTCCTGCCGGTGTCCCCAGCGGCGCCCTGGCGTTCCCCCAGCGTACTTTTCTCAGTTTACCACATTCACCGGCTTGCCTGCGATAAACGCGCGCGCGTTTTCCACGGCGATCGCCATCAGCCGGGTGCGGGCCTCATGGGTGGCCCAGGCGATGTGGGGCGTGAAGAACACCTTATCGCAGCCCAGCAGCGGATTATCTGCGGGGATGGGCTCCACGGTGGAAACATCCAGTCCTGCGGCATAGAGCTTGCCGGAATCCAGGGCGGCGCGCAGGTCCGCGTCGTTCACCACCGGGCCGCGGCTGGTGTTGATCAGGATGGCTCCATCCTTCATTTTTGCGATGGTTTCGCTGTTGATCAAGTTCTGGGTTTCTGGGAAGAGGGGACAGTGGAGGGAGATCACATCGCTCTGCCGCAGGAGTTCATCCAGGGAGACGCATTCCGGGTCCCGGGGCGTGCGGGTCCAGGCGAGCACATTCATGCCGAAGCAGCGGGCGATCTCGGCCACTTTCCTGCCGATGCGGCCGTAGCCCACGATGCCCATGGTTTTGCCTGCGAGCTCCATCAGCGGGAAATCCCAGAAGCAGAAATCCCGGCTGGCGGTCCAGCGCCCGGCGTGCACGGCATTGCTGTGGTGGCCGACCCGCTGGCAGATTTCCAGCAGCAGGGCAAACACCATCTGCGCCACGGAATCGGTGGAATATGCCGGGATGTTGGTCACAACGATGCCCAGCTCCTTTGCGGCGGCGGTATCCACCACGTTGTAACCCGTGGCGAGCACGCCGATGTATTTCAAATTCTTTGCCCCGGCCATCAGCTCCCGGGTGAGCACGGTCTTGTTGGTGAGCGCCATATCCGCGCCCTCCAGCCGGGCGGCGGCGTCCGCAGGTGCGGTGCGCTCGTGCACGGTGAGCTCGCCCATCTCCGCAAAGGGGGTCCAGCTCAGGTCGCCGGGGTTGGCTGCGTATCCATCCAGAATCACGATTTTCATAGGAAAAAACTCCTTTGCTTTGCTGCATCCATTATAAATGAAAAACTCTCCCTGCGCAAGGAGGCGGAACTCTACAAAAAATTAATCATGGAATCACTTTGTTGGGGTATAATAGGTGCATACAGAGCAAACGAGGTGTTTTCATGAACCGCCGCCCCCTGATCAATTATCATTCCCACACCACCCGCTGCATGCATGCCCGCGGCGCCGAGGAGGAATATGTGCTCCGGGCCATCGAAGCGGGCTTTGATGTGCTGGGCTTTGCGGATCATACCTGCTGGCCCTACAAGAGCGATTTCGTGGCGGATATGCGCATGCATATTTCCGAGCTGGACAACTACATTGCCACCATTCGCGGCCTGCAGGCGAAATACGCGGATAAAATCCGCATCCGCTGCGGCCTGGAGTGCGAGGCATTCCCGGAATTCTATCCCTGGCTGCGCCAGGTGAAGGCGGAGAAGGGCTTGGATTATTTCATCCTCGGCAACCATTACGATACCAACGATGAAAATCGCGGCCCCTACTTCGGCCGGTGCGAAACCCCGGAGCGCGTGCGCCGCTATATGGAAACCACCATCGCCGGCATGCGGACGGGGCTCTTCCTCTACCTCGCCCATCCGGATCTCTTCCTCCACCGCTATCCCGTTTTCGATGAAACCTGCGAGGAGGCCAGCCGCGCCATCTGCGCCGCTGCGAAGGAGCTGGATATGCCCCTGGAATACAACCTGCTGGGCATGAAGCGCAACCCCGACAGCCGCAGGCGGGGATTCATCGGCTACACCAGCGATGAATTCTGGAATATCGCCGCCGAAACCGGCAACCGCGCCATCGTTGGCGTGGACGCCCATGATCCCGAATCCCTGGACTGCGCAGCGCTGTACGAGCTTGCCCGCAAAAAGCTGGAAGACCTTGGCATTGAAGTTGTGGACGGCTTGGAGGATGCGCTGGGGTAATATTGGAATAGAGAAGGACTCGCAGGGCGGCGTGTATGGCCGGATGGGGTGTGCCCAAATAGAGAAGGGACGTTTTTTATGAAAAACGTCCCTTCTCTATTCTGTTGAAATTCCTTGTTTAGAATCCCTTGGTGATTGCGATGACCACGAAATACACCACGATGCATACGCCCATGGTGATGGCCTCCACGATGCGGGCCTTGGGAATCTTGCGCAGGCCCTGCCTTTCGATGATATTGGGAATCAGCATGGCGATAGCGATGGCGATCACGAGGGTCCAGGTGAAGGCGGATTCATCCTCGTTCTTGCCGGTATTCCAGAAGAGGGCCACGCAGGCGGCCACGCCCAGCACCACGCCGAGGATGCGCTGGTACAAATCCCATTTTTTATCATCCAGCTTGGCGATGAACTTCTGGAAGGAATTCATGTTGGAATCTGCCAGGATGCTGTCCTGCAGCTCATCTTCGCTCATTTCGGGATCGGGGTCGAAGCTGGCGTTGTATTCCTCAATTTCGGGCTCGCGGACTTCGAATTCGTTGTTATCGTGCTTTTCTGCCATGGTAGCCTCCGTTGTTAGATAGTCTTACACTATTATGCCTGAAAACCGGCTTCAGCGCAAGTGTTTTTTTCGGGTTCACCGTGGATTTCCCGATAGATATCCTGCATTTCCAAATCCAGCGCGGCGCTGGCCTCGGCGCACTTTTGCAGCCGGCGGCGCAGGCGGAGGGTGGTCTCCTGATCGGATTTGTATCTCAGCTGGTGCTCAAGGCTTGCCCAGAAATCCATGGCGATGGTGCGGATCTGCACCTCCACGGGCACCAGCTCCGTGTGGCTGGACAGGTATACCGGAATCCGTATCACCAGATGCAGGCTGCGGTAGCCGGATTCCTTCGGGCTCTGGATGTAATCCCTGCGGGCAACCAGCTCCACATCCCGCTGGCGGGTGAGCAGATCGGCCACATGGTAGATATCTTCTAAGTAATTGCACACGATGCGCACGCCTGCGATATCATTTAAATTCGCCTCGGCGGCCTCCAGGGTGGCGGGCAGGCCCTTGCGCTCCAGCTTCCCGGCGATGCTGGAAGGGGATTTCAGCCGGGAATCGATATGGTGGATGGGGTTGCGGGCATAGCGCACCTTGAATTCAGAATCGAGCACCTCCAGCTTTGTGCGCACCTCGCGGATGGCGCTGTCGTAGAGCTGCACCATTTCGCGGTAGCGCTGCTGCAGCTCCTGGCCGGTGATCGTAACAATTGCATTTTCCATGGTTTTATCTAGCCTCCGGATTTTATGTTATAATAAACTTATGAACTGTGTATAAACGAATGGGAAATAAAGCTGGGCATTTCTTCCAAGTACCAATATTTAGACGAAACCGGGTTCCCGATTCATATTCAATTCACATGCCCATGCTACAATAAAGCCAGATAAAATGAGGTGATTGCTGTGTTTCATATTCTTGTTGTAGAGGACAATGCAAATACGCGCAAGCTCATGCAGGCGGTGCTCAGCCAGAACGGCTATGAGCCGATTTTGGCCTGCGATGGCGAGGAAGCGCTGGAAATGCTGGACAGGAAGCATGTTGATTTGATCGTGCTGGATATCATGATGCCCCGCATGGACGGCTATGAGTTTACCGAAACCCTGCGCGCCTCCGGCTGCGAAATTCCCATCCTGATGGTCACTGCCAAGGAAAAGCCCGCCGACAAGCACAAGGGCTTCCAGATCGGCACGGATGATTACATGGTGAAGCCCGTGGACGAGGAAGAAATGCTGCTGCGCATCGCAGCCCTGCTGCGCCGGGCGAGGATTGTGAATGACCATAAGCTCGCCATCGGCGATACCGTGCTGGATTATGATTCCCTTACCGTAACCAGCGCCCTCGGCGTGATGGAGCTGCCGAAGAAGGAATTCATGCTGCTCTTCAAGCTCCTTTCCTACCAGAACAAGATATTCACCCGCCGCCAGCTGATGGATGAAATCTGGGATATGGACAGCGAATCCGATGAGCGCACCGTGGATGTGCACATCAACCGCCTGCGGGACCGCTTCCGCAGCAGCGCGGATTTTGAGATCGTGACCGTGCGCGGCCTCGGCTATAAGGCGGTGAAGCGGGGATGAAGCGCCGCAACGGAAGGCCCCGGAAGAAAAAGAGCATGTCGCTGGGCTGGCTGATGACGGCCTTCATCGTGGCCATATTGATCAATGCCGGCTTGATGACCAGCTCCTCCTATATCATCATGAACCGCACCGGCATCATGGAGCCGCTGCAGCGCTCGGCCTATTGGCCGCTGTTCCTGGTGCTTTTGTGCATCCTGTTTGCGCTGCTGCTTACGCTGGGCTTCGGTCGGCAGCAGATTCGCCCCATTCACCGGGTGATCAAGGCCATGAAGCGGGTCTCCCAGGGGGATTTCAGCGCCCGCGTGCCGGAGGACGACTGCGTGGGCGAGATGCAGGAGCTATCCTCCAGCTACAACCACATGGCCGAGGAGCTGAGCGGCATCGAAATGTTCCGCACGGACTTCATCAACAACTTCAGCCATGAATTCAAAACCCCCATCGTATCCATCCGCGGCTTTGCCAAGCAGCTGGAGAGGGAGGACATCACCGATGAACAGCGCCGGGAATACACCCGCATTATTGTGAAGGAATCGGAGCGGCTGGCGAATATGAGCGCCAATGTGCTGCTGCTCACCAAGCTGGAAAACCAGCAGATCATCAGCAACAAGGAAAAATACCCGCTGGACGAGCAGATTCGCAATTGCATACTGCTGATGGAAAAGCAGTGGGAGGACAAGGGCCTGGACCTCCGGCTGGAGCTCGATCCCCTGATTTATGAGGGCGATGAGGAGATGATGAGCCATGTTTGGGTGAACCTGCTCAGCAACGCCATTAAGTTTTCCCCCGAGGGCGGCGAGCTGGGGGTGAGCTGCATGCGGGTGCAGAACTACATCGAAGTGCAGGTTTCCGACCAGGGCGAGGGCATGGATGAGCTCACACGCCTGCGGGTTTTTGAGAAGTTTTACCAGGGAGACAGCGCCCATGCCACCGAGGGCAACGGCCTTGGCCTCCCGCTGGTGAAGCGCATTGTGGACCTCTGCGGCGGTAAGGTTGCCGTGCAGAGCGCGCCCGGGCAGGGAACCACATTTTCCATCTACCTGCCGATTGAGGAGGAAATATAATTTACAGTGAAGAAGGCGTCGCTTTGGAGGATGGCAGATGCGGCCTGCGGGAGAGATCCCCGCGGGCCGTTTTTTTACGGAGAATCCGCGTTTATCCGGATGCAGGAAAAACGGCGTTTGCATCGAATATTTCCTTATATTGCGCATGCGCCCCGGCGGCAAAAAATGCTGAAAACTTATGATTCGGGGCGTATATTGAGCATATATTGGAGGTATATTTCCCATGCACGATAAGTACAATCGCACGATACTAACCTGCTTTATTGGTTCAAGCGTGCAGGCGGTTGTGATCAATTTCGCGCCGCTGCTCTACCTTACATTCCACAATACATACGGCATCCCGCTGCAGAAGATCACCCTGCTGGTGACCTTCAATTTTCTGCTGCAGCTCTGCGTCGATGCGGCTTCCGTAGGCTTCATCGATCGCATCGGCTACCGCGCCGGCGCGGTGCTGGCCCATGCCTTTGCCGGCCTCGGCCTCATCCTGATGGCGCTTTTGCCGGACAGGATGGCCGATCCCTACACCGGCCTCCTGATCGCCACCATCGTATATTCCGTGGGCAGCGGCCTGCTGGAAGTGCTCATCAGCCCCATTATGGAAGCCTGCCCCACCAGGAACAAGGATAAGGCCATGAGCCTGCTGCATTCCTTCTATTGCTGGGGACACACCGCCGTGGTGCTGCTCAGCACGCTCTTTTTCGTGGCCTTCGGCGTGGAGAATTGGAAGATACTCACCCTGATCTGGGCGGTTGTGCCGCTGGTAAACATGGTCAGCTTCACCCGGGTGCCCATCGCACCGCTGATCAAGGAGGGCGAAAAGGGCATGTCCATTGCCGAGCTGGCCAAGAGCAGGCTGTTTTGGCTGATGCTGGTATTGATGATCTGCGGCGGCGCTGCCGAGCAGTCGGTGAGCCAGTGGGCCTCCGCGCTGGCGGAGAAGGGTCTCGGCGTGAGCAAAACCCTGGGCGACCTGATGGGCCCGATGTTCTTCGCCATCACCATGGGCCTCTCCCGCGTGCTCTACGGCAAGAAGGGCGATAAGCTGCCGCTGGAGAAGTTCATGCTCGGCTGCTGCCTGCTTTGCATCGCCTCCTACCTGATGATCAGCCTCACGCCCTGGCCCATCGTGGGCCTGATCGGCTGCGGCGTCTGCGGCTTTTCCGTGGGAATCTTCTGGCCCGGCACCCTCAGCCTCGCCTCCGCAGCCATGCGCCGCGGCGGCACCGCCATGTTCTGCCTGCTGGCGCTGGCGGGCGACCTCGGCTGCTCCCTCGGCCCCACCGTGGCCGGCATGGTTTCCGGCGCGGCCGGCGACAACATGAAGCTGGGCATACTCGCCGCCATCGTGTTCCCGCTGGTGCTGCTGGCGGGCTTGCTGGCGAAGCGGCGCGGGAAGGCGTAGCCAGAGGACGCTGTCCTCTGGACTCCTGCTGGGGCGCTGCCCCAGACCCCGCCAAAGGGGATGATCCCCTTTGGAAACCTCAGAAAAAGGCACGCATTGCGTGCCTTTGGGTTTTATGGAAAAGGAGCAAGGGCTCCCCTGTGCAAAGTCGGCTGCCCCACACTTTCAGTGTGTTGTAACTTCGTGGCGGCTTGTGGGCAAGCCGCCCTACGGATTTTCTCTCAATCGATACAGATTGCAAATCGGATATTCCCTTTGCGGGCGATCACACAGCCGGCAGGGCCGGCGGCCATAATTTGCGCACCCTATAATTCTCCCCACAAAAAAACGTGCCGTTGTCCGGCACGATTTTTATTCGGAGGGGCAGGGGGCGGCACTCTAGCATTGCTTCTTCCTTAAAACACAATTTGCGGTTCTTCTAGCTCGTTATCCGAAACGGAAAATATGCGGTAGTTTTCATCTTCCCAGGGTTCAGTGGCTTCCTGGAAGTGCATGCGAATGCATTCAAGAACGTAACCGCCTTCAAAACAAATCCGCAGGTCAAGAGTGGGGGAGAACTCCACATGCGTTACGATTCTTCCCGCCAATTTGTCATTCAGCACGATGGTGCGCTGGTCAAAGAGGGTTGAACCAATCTCGGGATCGTCCCAGCGAAAATCTTCCTCCGGAATACCGCAGCCCATGTCGTATATGTCATGAGAACTGAGCAGAATCTGCCCGCTTTCTACAATGCGCAGGGGGCAGGATGCATGCAGGCGCGGCGCAGTGCTTGCGGAATGAAATGCAACCCAAACCATGTCCGCTGCACGGCCAATTTCTTCAAATGTAGCGCCCAGCAGCAACTCGCAAACACGCTCTACGATTTTCATAAAACCTCCCATTGTACAAGACCCATTCTAAAAAATCGATCCCGAAACGGGGTCGATTTTTTATTCTGAGGGGTCCAGGGGGAATCATTCCCCCTGGCAGGGTTCCAAGGGACGGAGTCCCTTGGCCAGCGCCTCCCTCAGCGTTTATCGTGCCAGGCGCACTTCCATCCACACGTTTTCGTAGAGGGACATGCAGTCGGCCACATCGTTGAAGTATTCGCAGCGCGCGACCACTTCGGGGGAGGGGTTGATGGTATCGGATGCTGCATCCTCCTCGGAGAGGCCGTCCACAACGGACTGGATGGGGGAGCAGTAATAGATATATTCGAAGTTCATCTTGGCGATATCATCGCGGCACATGAAATCGATGAACTTGTGGGCGGCGTCCACATTCTTGGAGGACTTGGGGATAACCATGCTGTCCACCCAGATATTGGAGCCTTCCTCGGGAACGACATACTTCAGCTTGTCGTTCTTTTCGATGGCATACTGGGCGTCGCCGGAGTAAACCACGCCGATGGCGGCTTCGCCGCCGACCATCTTATCCTTGGTTTCATCCAGCAGGTAGCCGGATTCGATCTTCGCCTGCTTCTGGGCGACCAGCAGCTCCTTGGCGGCGTTGAGCTCGGCCTCATCGCGGGTATTCATGGAATAGCCCAGCTTCTTGAGGGCGAGGCCGATGGTATCGCGCATGGAGTTCATCATGATCACGTTGCCGGCGTAGCGCTCGTCAAAGAGGGCGTCCCAGCTGGTGATCTCTTCGGAAACCATCTCGGTGTTGTAGAGGATGCCGAGGGTGCCCCACATGTAGGGAACGGAATGTTTGTTCTCCGGATCGTAGCTGGGGTTTTTCAGGTTCTCCAGCACGTTGGCATAGTTGGGAACCTTGCTGAGGTCCAGCTCGGCGAGCAGATCGGCATTGATCAGGCGCTCGATCATGTATTCGGAGGGGAAGAGCACATCGTAGGTGCCCGCGCCGGCCTCTACCTTGGTGTACATCTCCTCGTTGGTGGTGAAGTTTACATACTTCACCTCGATGCCGGTTTCTTCCTCAAACATATCGATGGCGGCCGGATCGATATAATCGTACCAGTTGAAGACCGTGATGGACTGGGTGGGCGCGGCGGTGGCCTCGTCGGCAGCCTTCTTATCACCGCCGCCGCAGCCGGCAAGCATGGTCATGGTGAGTACGAGGCACAGGAGCAGGGCGATCTTTTTCATGGTCGGATTCCTCCTTGGTGTGGGATGTGGGGAGAAGGACGGCCAAGGGGACGCTGTCCCCTTGGAACCCCTGCCAGGGGAAATGATTTCCCCTGGACCCCTCTCCATTGCGCTGTTTCACAGCGCAGTAGAATTATTTTATATGTTATTTCTGCAACGCGCATCGTTGCTTACTGAGGTTTCCAAAGGGGATCATCCCCTTTGGCTGGGGGTCTGGGGGACAGCGTCCCCCAGCGTTCCTCACGTCCTCACAGTATCTCCAGGCCCGACCTGCGGTTGACGATCAGCAGCAGCACGAGGATGCACACGAACATCAGCGCGGAGAGGGCGTACATCGTGGGTTCCACGCCCAGGCGGGCGGAGGAATAGACCACCATGGCCAGGTTCTGGTCGGTATTGGAGGTGAAATAGGAGATCACGAAATCATCCAGCGACATGGTGAAGGCCAGCAGGCCGCCGGTCACGATGCCGGGCGCGATTTCCGGGATGATCACCTTCGGCAGGGCCTGCATGGGCTTGCAGCCCAGGTCCAGCGCGGCTTCGTAGATGTTGGGATTCATCATCTGCAATCTCGGCAATACCGAAAAGAGCACATATGGCGTATCGAAGGCGATGTGGGCGAGGATCATGGTGCCCTTGCCCAGCGGTACCTTCATGAAGATGAACATCAGCATCAGGGATACGCCGGTGACGATATCCGGCATGGTCATCGGGATGTTGGCCAGTGCGGAGAGCACATTGAACCAGCCCTTCTTCATGGAATACATGCCGATGGCGGCCAGCGTGCCGATGATGACGGATACGATGGTGGCGATCACCGCCACGAAGAGGGTGACCTTCAGGGCGGAAATGATGCTCTCATTCTGGAAGAGCTTGATATACCAATCGAAGGTGAAGCCCGTCCATTCGGCGCGGGATTCGCTGGCGTTGAAGCTCAGCGCAAACATCACCATGATGGGCAGGTAGAGGAAGGCCAGCACCAGCGCCAGGTAGGTGCCCTTGAGCAGGCGGGCCGACCTGCGGCTCTTTCTTACCATACGCCGCCGCCTCCTTCCTTATCGGGGTTCACCTTGCGCAGCAGCAGGGTGGAAATCAGGATCAGCACCAGCATCACCAGCGAAAGGGAGGAACCTGCCGGGCGGTTGTTGACCGTGATGAAGTATTCCTCAATCATATCGCCCACAAGGTAAATCATGCCGTTGGAGAGCAGGCGGGTGATGGCGAAGGTAGTGACTGCGGGCATGAATACCATTGTGATGCCCGATACCACGCCGGGAACCGACTGGGGAACAACCACCTTCAAGACCACGCGGATGGGGTTTGCGCCCAGGTCCTCCGCGGCCTCAATTACGCCGGTATCCAGCTTCTTGAGCGCCGTGTGGATGGGCAGCACCATGAAGGGCAGGAAGTTGTACACCATGCCAAGGAGAACCGCGCCCTCCGTGCCGATCAGCCGGAGCTTGCCGATGCCCAGCTTTTCAAGCAGGGTGTTCAATAGGCCGTTGTTTTCCAGGATGGTCATCATGGCGTAGGTGCGCAGCAGGAAATTCATCCACATGGGCAGCAGGATGAGCACCACCAGCATCTTGTTGGCGGAAAAATCCTTGCTGGCCAGGAAATAGGCGGTGGGATAGCCGATCAGCAGGCAGATGATGGTGCAGTAAAGCGCTAGGCGCAGGCTGTCCAGCAGTACGGAGAGATAGCCCGGCTGGAAGATGCGGGAAAAGTTTTCCACGGTGAAGCCGCCGTTGCCATCGGAAAAGGCATAATATACCACGAACAGCAGGGGCACGATGGTGAACATCAGCATCCATAAGCCGTAGGGGGCCGCATACCATTGTCTCTTCATGGATCAGGCCTCCTTGTGCATGATATGGATGTTGAAGGGCACGATGGTCAGGCCCACGCGGCTGCCCGCAGGCTGCATGCTGGTGGAATGCACCTTCCACTTCATACTGCCGATATCGATCATCATTTCATAGTGCACGCCCTTGAAGAGCACGCTTTCCACGGTGCCGGTGAGCATGCCCACATCCTCGCCCACGATCATTACATCCTCGGGGCGCACAACCACATCAACGGGCTCGTCCTTGCCGAAGCCCTCGTCAACGCACTGGAATTCCACGCCCAGCATTTCAACGGTATAGTCTTCCTTCATCACGCCGGGGATGATGTTGCTCTCGCCGATGAAATCGGCCACGAAGGCGTTTTTGGGCTCATCGTAGATGCGCTTGGGATCGCCGATCTGCTGGATGCGGCCGCCGTTCATTACCACGACCGTATCGGACATGGTGAGCGCTTCCTCCTGGTCGTGGGTGACGTAGATGAAGGTGATGCCCAGCTGCTGCTGCATGCTCTTGAGCTCCACCTGCATCTCCTTGCGCAGCTTCAGATCCAGCGCGCCGAGGGGCTCGTCCAGCAGGAGTACTTCCGGCTCGTTCACCAGCGCGCGGGCGATGGCGATGCGCTGCTGTTGGCCGCCGGAGAGCTGGTTGATGGAGCGCTTTTCATAGCCCTCCATCTTCACGAGCTTGAGCATGCGGTCCACGCGGCGCTTGATCTCTTCCTTCTTCTGGGCGCGGGTTTTCACGCCGAAGGCCTCCGGGGCCTTCAGGTTCAGGCCGAAGGCAATGTTATCATATACATTCAGGTGGGAAAAGAGCGCGTACTTCTGGAACACCGTATTGATGCGGCGCTTATAGGGCGGCAGGTTGGCCACATCCACGCCGTCGAAAAAGATCTGGCCGCTGGAGGGGGAATCAAAGCCGCCCAGCAGGCGCAGCAGCGTGGTCTTGCCGCAGCCGGAAGGGCCCAGCAGGGTCACGAATTCGCACTTGCGAATGTAGAGGTTGATATGATGCAAAACCTCGGTATCGCCGAAACTCTTGGAAATATCCTTCAGCTCGATCAATCGCGTTTCCTGAATCATGTTCGGATCCTCGCTGTAATTATTGTTTAGAATGAAGGCGGAGTGGAGACCCAGATAACCTTGCACACGCCCGTGCCGGCGTTTACCAGCTTGTGGGGGGCGGTGGGGGCATAATAGAAGCTCTCGCCCTTGCGCACGCGCTCCACCCGGTCGCCCACGATTACCTTTATCGTGCCGGAGAGCACATAGCCGAATTCCTCGCCCTCGTGGGGATCATCCTCCACGGTTTCGCCGCCGGGAGCCATTTCCACCAGGATGGGCTCCATGCGGTTTTTCTGGGCGGAGGGCACCAGCCAGCGGATGCGGCCCCTGAGCTGCTCCTCATCTTCTTTGACAAAGATATCATCCTCGCCGAAAACAATCTTCTCCTCGCCATTCTTGGCGAAGAAGGAGGTTAAATCCGTGCCGAGGGATTCCAGGATATCCGCCAGCGTATCCAGGGAGGGGGAGGTGAGATCGCGCTCCAGCAGGGAAATGAAGCCCTTGCTCAGCTCGCAGCGGTCTGCCAGTTCCTCCTGCGTCAGCCCCCTCTGCAGGCGGATTCTACGGATTTTATTTCCGATTTCCACAGGTTTTCCTTCCTTTCGTCCGTTGGTCCCATGGGTTTAAAAATGCTAAACTTTTGAAGCAATATTATTAAACCATCAATGCATGCATATGTCAATGGCATAAGGGTTATATGGCGTGTTAAATATATGTGTAGCTGTTTTATGCGAGCAAAAGTTTTGTATTATTAAACAAGAGGAGGCGGAAGCGGACCAAAAATCAAAAAATAAAAAAAGGTGTTGACAAAAGGGCGTTCTTGGTGTAGAATATTCAAGTCGGCAAGGATTGCCGCAATTGGAATTGAATATGCTCCCTTGGCTCAGTTGGTTAGAGCACCGTGTTCACATCGCGGGGGTCGTTGGTTCGAGTCCAACAGGGAGCACCATTCCATGGGGCATTAGCTCAGTTGGCTAGAGCGCTACACTGGCAGTGTAGAGGTCATGGGTTCGAGTCCCATATGCTCCACCATGAACCAGTCAGAAATGGCTGGTTTTTTCGTTGTTTTGGAGCGGCTTCTGCAAGTTTCCCTGTAAACGAAAAGCAGGTTTGTAAATGATGTAAAGGAAATGACCACAATTATATTTTGATTTGGCGTAAAGAGAATAGATGGGCAACAATGTAGTGTTTTTAAGGAACACAATCATAAGAATCAATAAAAGGCTCTCCGTTGAGAAGGGCCTTTTGAGCATTTATTCTTTGGGGATCTTTAGAACATCGCCTGCATGAATGATCTCGTTTTCAAGCTGGTTCAGTTTGCTGATTTCTGTCCACCGATTGCCGCTGCCGAGCAGATTTTTGGAAATCTTCCACAGGCTGTCGCCGTCCCGCACGACATAATTCGTGTAAGTGGGTTCTGATGCGTCCTCGGCGTACTTCCTTCCCGTGAACCAAGATAGCGGCACAATACCTGTCAAGCGGTTTAGGTCGATGCGGTGGTCGATGCCGGGCGCGCCTGCAACCCTGGTATAGCCGTAGCTTGTGTACTGATGCATATGAATCTTGCCGGTGTAGGCAGCGCTCTCGATTTTCCAACCGGTGTATGTTCCCTCATTGGAACCCCAGCTGGCAATCCACAAGGTATCAAAAATCGCTTCAATCTCGCGATAGGAAGTGCGCCAGCGGTAATCGCCGGTGTATTGACCGATCAGCTTCACGCCATGTTCGCGCAGACGGCCTACATAAACCTTGATAAGCTCGCGCTCAAGCGCATAGGTGATTCCATCGGCAAGCTCCTCTGTGTCAAGATAGTAGATCTTCGGCTGGTAAGCGGCGCAGGCGGCGTACATGGCATCGGCCTGTTCGATTGCATCCGCTTCGGACTTCAACTTCAGGTAATCGTACACTGCAAACGGGAAGCTGCGCTTTTTCAGTTCGGCGGCCCAAGAAGCAAACTTGGCGTCATCCTTGCCGTTTACCCGAGCACGAAAAATTGCGAAGTCATTGCCTGCGCAGAACGCATCCATGTCGATGGCTTCCTGATACGCGGAAATATCGGGTATGAAGCCGTGAATCGGATACACGATTTTATCGGTTTCTCCGGCTTCAGGCGCATTCTGTTCAGGCGCGATTTCCTCAGCCTCGTCCCGGGAAGCGGAATAGCTGTTCAGGGCCGCGAAGGACGCCTCGCCGAATTTGCCGTCAACCTCAATCCCAGCGGCGGCCTGGAACGCCTTCACGGCCTTTTCGGTATTCTTGCCAAACTTGCCGTCGGCCGCGCCGCTGCCAAACCCCAGGGCGTTCAGCCGGGTTTGCAGCTCAGCCACATCCGCGCCCGTCATCATCGGGGAGGCGAGCCTGAGCATCCTGCCGCCCAGCTTCCGGGCGGCGGGTTCAGCTTCGGGGGGGACAATCGCGATATTGTCCGTCTCGGCGGAGGTATCACCGTAATCAATCAGGAAGTCGGGCAGGTATGCCCATTCCGTCCAGGGACGCTTCGAGAGCTGCGTTTTTTCCACACCGCCGGAAAAGCTGTGCGCTTCAACAACATAACCATTGCCGACATAAACGCCAACGTGCCCCGGCTTGAAAAGCAGAATTCCGGGAACCTCCGGCATCGAGGCGATCTTGCCATTCTCGCAGCCGATGGATTTCAGCCAGGAGAGCATGGAGTTTGCGCTCTTATCAGGACAGTTGTTGGAATTGTATGTGTTCTTGAACACTTCTCCGCCGTTGATATATTCAAGAACACCCTGCCCGCCGTCCGTCCAGAAAAAGCCCTTGATCAGGCCGCTGCAATCCATGCAAACCTTTCGGGCGCGGATATGTTTTTTGTAGGTCGATGTGCGGTTGCTGCCGTAATGGGATGGATACTGCTTGGTTTTGCTGTCCAAAAGGGACTGCGTACAGACGTACACGCACGTCCCGTACCAATAGGGCATCCCGACCATGGAAAGAGCAAATGTGATAAACTGTGAAACCTCAAACATAAGAATAGCCCCTTTCTCTGATCCTGAAGGTCATCGGCAATGCAGAAATCAAAGCTGCCGCCGGAAGAAATGTTGTTTTTGCGATTTCAAGCGTTCGGCCGTCGAACCATTGAGCAAAAGCAAAACACGGAATTTCCCGCAGAGCATACGATATTATGTAGCCCCTCAAGTGAAGGCTGCATAGGAGGAATCGAAATGGCGAATTCAAATTGGTGCAATGATACAGGCCGATTTGATTGCTGCCAGCGTCGAAATCAGCGTTTATGCCGATGCTGCGGGAATCAGATTGACAATTGTAATAATTTCGCCTGTTATGGCAATGCTTCTTGCGGCAATGACTATTGCTGCTGCATTGGAATACCGGGACCCATGGGCCCTCGTGGCTTCACGGGCGAAACGGGTCCTGTAGGCCCACAGGGCCCCGCTGGTGCAACCGGTCCTGCCGGTCCGCAGGGTCCCGCTGGTGAAACAGGCCCCGCTGGTCCGCAGGGTCCCGTTGGTCCGCAGGGTCCCATTGGTGCAACCGGTCCTGCTGGTCCGCAGGGTCCCGCTGGCGAAACGGGTCCCGCCGGTCCGCAGGGTCCCACTGGCGAAACTGGTCCCGCAGGTCCGCAGGGTCCCGCTGGCGAAACTGGCCCCGCCGGTCCGCAGGGTCCCGTTGGTGAAACCGGCCCCGCAGGTCCGCAGGGTCCCGCTGGTGCGCAGGGTCCTGTTGGCGAAACTGGTCCCGCCGGTC
>JAFUPT010000061.1 GCA_017481065.1 Clostridia bacterium
GGGCATCATCGATCGCCTGCCCGAACAGGGCCTGGTGCTGGTTGCAAAACCCATGGGCGTTGTGGGCGCGGTTACCCCCACCACCAACCCCATCGTTACCCCCATGTGCACTGCGATGTTCGCCCTGAAGGGCCGCAACGCCATCATCATCTGCCCCCATCCCCGCAGCAAGAAGTGCTCCGGTGAAGCCGTTCGCCTGATGAAGGAAGCCCTGGCTCCCCTGGGCGTTCCCGCAGACATCATCCAGATCATCGATGATCCCACGGTTGAACTGTCCGGCCAGGTTATGAAGCAGTGCGATGTGTGCATCTCCACCGGCGGCATGGGCATGGTTCGCGCCGCATACGCATCCGGTAAGCCTGCCTTCGGCGTGGGCGCCGGCAACGTGCAGTGCCTGATCGACGTGGATGCCGATCTGGAAAAGGCCATCCCCATGATCATCGAAGGCCGCCGCTTTGACAACGGCATCATCTGCTCCGGCGAGCAGACCGCCATCATGCCCAAGGCCATCTATGCCAAGGCCATCGAAATCTTCAAGAAGAACGGCTGCCTCTACATCGATAAGCCCGAAGATGTGCAGAAGCTGCGCGAAACCGTGTTCCCCGGCGGCGTGATGGATAAGAACGTTGTCGGCCAGACCGCCAAGAAGGTCGCCGAAATGTGCGGCTTCGAGTATGCAGATGATCTCAAGGTCATCCTCGTAAAGGCCGACGCCTACGGCAAGGACGATCTGCTCTCCAAGGAAAAGATGTGCCCCGTGATCGCCACCTACGATTTCCTGGAGAACTGGGAAGATTGCATCAAGTGCGCCAACGCCAACCTCGAGGTTGAGGGCAAGGGCCACTCCGTGTGCATCCATTCCAACACTCCCGAGCATGTTGAAGCTGCTGCCCAGGTTCTGCCGGTTTCCCGCTTCCTGGTCAACCAGATCTGCTCCACCAACAACGGCGGCTCCTTCTTCAACAGCCTGTCCGCCACCACCACCCTCGGCTGCGGCAGCTGGGGCAACAACTCCATCTCCGAAAACCTGAGCTGGAAGCACCTGTTCAACGTCAGCCGCATCGCATATGTCCGTCCGGGCTCCACCATGCCCACCGACGAGGAAATCTGGGGGTAATTGATTCATGAAACTGATGGAATACCAGGCAAAGCTCCTCTTCCAGAAGTATGCTCTGCCTGTCATGCATGGCTGCGTGATCGACCGCGTGGAAGATCTCGCCAGTGCAATCGAAACCGAAAAGGTTAGCTATCCCCTGGTCGTAAAGGTTCAGATCCAGAGCGGCCACCGCGGCCAGGCCGGCGGCATCCAGTTTGCCGATAACTTCGAAGAGGCCAAGAAGCACTCCGAAAACCTGCTGGGCCGTGAAATGCTGGGCTACACCGTAAAGAAGCTCTACCTGGTGGAAAAGGCCGATTATAAGACCGAATGGTACCTCTCCATCATGCTGGACCGCCTCTCCAAGCAGCCCATCATCATCTTCTGCGCCGAAGGCGGCATGGAGATCGAGGAGACCGCCAAGGTCAATCCCTCCGCCATCAAGAAGATCGTGATCGATCCCATGATCGGCGTGCAGGATTACATGGCCCGCTATCTGCTCTCCTCCTCCGGCCTGGATATCGCCTACACCAAGCAGCTGGACGCCCTTCTCAAGAAGCTCTACAAGTGCTTCATGGATTACGACTGCATGCTCACCGAAATCAACCCGCTGGTTGTGGATAACAACGATCAGCTCATCGCCCTGGACGGCAAGGTGGATATCGATGATTCCGCCCTCTACCGCCTGCCGGACGTCATGGCATGGCGCGATGAACTGCCGGTTGAGGACCTGGTAAAGGAAGCCCGCGAGTTCGATTTCCTCTACATCCCCTGCGAAGAGGGCGGCTCCATCGCCGTATGCTCCAACGGCTCCGGCATGCTGATGAGCTGCATCGATATGATCACCAAGAACGGCATGCATGTGGGCGCGGTGCTCGATCTCGGCGGCGGCGCCACTGCGGCCCGCATCCGCGAAGCCATGCGCATCCTGTTCTCCACCCCCGGCGTGAAGGCAGTTCTGATCAACATCTTCGGCGGCATCACCCGCTGCGATGAAGTGGCCGGCGGCGTAAAGCTGGCCATGGAAAACGGCGATCTGGACGGCAAGTTCATCGTCGTCCGCATGGAAGGCACCAACAAGGATATCGGCATCGGCATCATCAACAGCCTGGATGCGGACGTAGTTCTCGCCGATGGCCTGCGTGAATCCGTTGCCACCCTGCTCGAAAGGAGGGACCGTCTGTGAGCATCATCATCGATCAGAATACCAAGCTCATCGTTCAGGGCATCACCGGACGCGAAGGCACCTTCCACACCGAGCAGATGCTGGCCTACGGCACCAATGTTGTCGCGGGCGTAACCCCCGGCAAGGGCGGCCAGACCGTCCTGGGCGTGCCGGTTTACAACACCGTGCGCGAGGCCATCGAGGCCACCGGCGCAAATACCTCCGTAATCTTCGTTCCGGCCAAGTTCACCAAGGCTTCCGTCCTCGAAGCCCTCGACGCCGGACTCAAAACCGTGCTCACCATCGCCGAGCATGTGCCGGTGCATGATATGATGGAGTGCTACCGCCTGGCCCGCCTCAAGGGCGCGCGCCTCTTCGGCCCCAACTCCTTCGGCATCATCTCCCCCGGCAAGAGCAAGGCCGGCTTCATGGCGCACCGCATCTTCAGCCCCGGCAACGTGGGCGTGATGAGCCGCAGCGCCACCAACTGCTATGAAACCGTGTTCATGCTCAGCAACAACGGCATCGGCCAGTCCACCTGCATCGGCGTGGGCGGCGATATGATCCCCGGCTCCACCTTCGTGGACCTGCTGCCGGATTTCAATGCCGATCCGGAAACCAAGGCCATCGTCATCATCGGCGAAATCGGCGGCAACGAGGAAGAGCTGGCTGCCGAATACCTCAAGACCCACAATGTCACCAAGCCCGTGATCGCCGTGATCGCAGGCAAGAATGCTCCCAAGGGCCGCTCCATGGGCCATGCAGGCGCCATCGTTTCCGCCGACGGCACCGGCAGCGCCGAAAGCAAGGAAAAGGCTCTGAGTGAAGCAGGCGTATATATCGCTGAAAATACCCAGCACATCGTTGATATCTGCCTGAAGCTGAAGGAGGAAGGAAAGCTATGATGGATCGTGAACGCGCCGGCCATATTTATTCTACCATGGCCCGCATCCGCGCATTCGAATTCAAGGCCCTCAAGCTCTTTGAAGAAAACAAGCTGCGCGGCTCCGTGCATCTCTATATCGGCGAGGAAGCGGTTGCTGCAACCGTGTGCTCCCACCTGACCAATGACGACTACATCGCCTCCACCCACCGCGGCCACGGCCACTGCATCGCCAAGGGCGCACGCCTGGATATGGCCATGGCGGAGCTGATGGGCAAGGCCACCGGCTACTGCAAGGGCCGCTCCGGCTCCATGCATATCGCCGATTTCACCCAGGGCAACCTGGGCGCCAACGCCATCGTAGGCGGCGGCATCCCGATCGCCGTGGGCGCAGCCCTCTCTGCCAAGATGCAGAAGCAGGATCGCGTGGCAGTTTCCTTCTTCGGCGACGGCGCATCCAACGAGGGCACCTTCCACGAGTCCCTCAACATGGCCTCCGTGTGGAAGCTCCCCATCATCTTCGTATGCGAAAACAACGGCTACGGCATCTCCGTACCCACCTGGCAGTCCACCTCCGTTGAAAACATCTCCGATCGCGCCAAGGGCTACAACATGCCCGGCGAAACCGTGGATGGCAACGATGTTGAGGCCATCGACGCCGCAATCGAGCGCGCCATCGCCCGCGCCAAGGCCGGCGAAGGCCCGTCCCTGATCGAGTGCAAAACCTCCCGCTGGCTCGGCCACTGGACCGGCGACCCCCAGACCTACCGCACCCGCGAAGAAGTTGCAGAGTGGCGCGAAAACCGCGATCCCATGAAGCGCTGGCGCGAAAAGCTCATCGCGGAAGGTCTCTACACCGCGGAAGAGCTCGACGCCATGCTCAAGGCTGCCGACGATGAAACCGAAGCCGCCACCGAGTTCGCGCTGAACAGCCCCAACCCCGATCCCGCGCATGTGCTGGACGATGTATTCTATGAAGGAGGCGACGAGGCATGAGCATCAAGACCTATGCAAATGCGGTGCGCGATACCATCGCCGCTGAAATGCGCCGTGATGAAAAGGTCTTCGTAATGGGCGAAGATATCGAAACCATCGGCTCCATCTTCGGCTGCACCCGCGATCTTACCAAGGAATTCGGCCGCGAGCGCGCCTTCAACACTCCCATCTCCGAAGCCGGCTTCATCGGCGCCGGCCTGGGCGCGGCATGCACCGGCATGCGCCCCATCGTGGAACTGATGTACATGGACTTTGCCCTCGTCGGCATGGACCAGCTGATCAACCAGGTGGCAAAGACCCGCTACATCTTCGGCGGCCGCGCCAAGATTCCGCTGGTCATCCGCGGCCAGCAGGGCATCGGCCGCGGCAACGCCGCCACCCATTCCCAGTCCCTGGAAACCATCTTCATGCATTTCCCGGGTCTGAAGGTTGCCTGCCCCTCCACCGGCCGTGACGCCGCAGGCCTGCTGCGCACCGCCATCCGCGATGATAACCCCGTCATCATCTTCGAGCACAAGGCCCTCTATGCCACCAAGTGTGATGTGCCGGATGATCCGGATTTCATGCTGCCCTTCGGCAAGGCCGATATCAAGCGCGAAGGCACGGATGTTACCATCGTTGCCAACCTGCTCTACGTCAGCCGCGCGCTGGAAGCAGCCGAGGAGCTGGCCAAGGAAGGCATCTCTGCGGAAGTTATCGATCCCATGACCCTGGTTCCCTTCGATAAGGAAACCGTGATCAACTCCGTGAAGAAGACCGGCCGCATGGTCGTTGTGCACGAAGCGCACCGCACCGCAGGCTGGGGCGCGGAAGTTGCCGCCATGGTTACCGAGGAAGCCTTCCGCTACCTGGACGCCGCACCCGTGCGCCTGGGCACCAAGGCCTGTCCCCTGCCCTTCAACGTGGATCTCGAGAACGCAGCAACCCCGCAGGTGGCCGATATCATCGCTGCCGCGAAGTCCGTCTGCTATAAGTAAGCAAGGAAATCTGCAGGCGTAGATTTTCTCCTCCCGGCAAGGAAAGTGAAGAAGGCGTAATGAGCTTGCGCCAACCGAGCCTAACGCCGCCCGAAGGGAAAAGACGCCCTGCCAAACGAAGCCATCAGGCTGGGGAGGGTTCTCCATAGCCTAACCCCGGCATCCTGCCTGACATGGCATCCCATCACTGTGTCAGGCTGCGCATATGCGGGCGGTACCACCAACCGCCGCCCGCATGTGCGTATTATTCGTATACTTTTAGGAGGTTCCCCTTAATGGCACAGAAAATTATCCTGCCCAAGCAGGGCCTGCAGATGACCGAGGGCGTCATCACCCAGTGGCTCAAGCAGGAAGGCGATGCAGTAAAGGAGGGCGAGCCCCTCTTCGAAATGGAGACCGATAAGCTCTCCATCACCATCGATTCCACCGCCACCGGCACCGTGCTCAAGCTCCTCTATGAAGAGGGCGACATGGTTCCCGTAACCGAAACCATCGCAATCGTGGGCGAACCCGGCGAGGATTATTCCGCCCTGCTCGCAGGCGGCGAAGCCCCCGCAGAGGCCGCTCCCGCCCCGGCAGCCGCGCCCGCAGCCGCCGCAGGCGAACTGCCCGCCGGCGTGCAGAAGATCATCCTGCCCAAGCAGGGCTTGCAGATGACCGAGGGCATCATCACCCAGTGGATGGTGCAGGAAGGCGACGAAATCAAGGAAGGCGAACCCCTCTTCGAAATGGAGACCGATAAGCTCTCCATCGTCATCGATTCCACCGCCACCGGCACCGTGCTCAAGCTCCTCTATGAGGAAGGCGATATGGTTCCCGTAACCGAAACCATCGCTTACATCGGCCCGGCCGGCACCGATATCGAAGCCGCCCTGTCCGGCGCAGCCGCACCGGCAGCCGAAGCCGCGCCCGCAGCTGCTCCCGCAGCCGATGGCCGCGTGTTCGCCTCTCCCCGCGCCAGGATGGCAGCGGAGAACAAGGGCGTCGATATTGCATCCGTTCCCGGTACCGGCCCGGACGGCCTGGTCATCGAGCGCGATGTGCTCGCCGCCAAGGCTCCCGCAGCCGCACCCGCAGCAGTCGCCGCTCCCGCAGCCCCCGCTGCTGAGGAGCTGGAAACCATCATCCCGCTCAAGGGTATGCGCAAGATCATTGCCGAGCGCATGCACCAGAGCCTGCACGATCTGGCCCAGGCCAACCACCGCATGGAAGTGGATATGACCCAGTGCGTCGCCATGCGCGAACAGCTCAAGGCTGCCGGCGTGAAGGTGAGCTACAACGATATGGTCATCCGCTGCGTCGCCAAGGCGCTCACCGAGTTCCCCATGATGAACTCCTCCATGACCGATACCGCCATCATCCAGAAGCACTATGTCAACGTCGGCATGGCCGTCGCCACCGATACCGGCCTTCTGGTTCCCGTAATCAAGGGCGCGGATAAGCTCTCCCTCACCCAGATTTCCGATGCTGCCAAGGATCTCGGCAAGCGCACCAAGGAGGGCGGTCTCAACCCCGATGAGCTCTCCGGCGGCACCTTCACCGTGACCAACCTCGGCATGTTCGGCGTGGATAGCTTTACCGCCGTCATCAACGCCCCCGAGGCAGGCATCCTCGCAGTCGGCCAGATGAAGAAGCGCGCAGTCGTGCTGGATGACGATTCCATCGTCGCCCGCCCGATGATGTGGCTCTCCCTCACCTACGACCACCGCATCGTGGACGGCGCTCCCGCCGCACAGTTCCTCAAGCGCATCAAGACGCTCCTGGAAACTCCCGCGCTGCTGCTGTAAGTTTACGCTGGGAAGACGCTTAGGGGACGCTGTCCCTTTGGAAGCCCTGCCAGGGGAAATGATTTCCCCTGGACCCCTCACAAAAAGGCACGCATATGCGTGCCTTTAGATTATTTTGGAATAGAAACCTTCAAAACGCAGTTTTGACTGCTGAGGTATCATTATCCCGTAGGGGCGATCACATAGGATCGCCCCTACAATTTACCTGTGTACAAAAAATGACCTCGCTCCGAGGTCATTTTTCTTTCAGAGGGTTCCAAGGGGAATCATTCCCCTTGGCGGATTCTTAAGGCAGAGCCTTAAGCAGGGTGCAGGGACAGCGTCCCTGCCAAGCATCGCCCCGGCGCAACCCCAACGCCTCCCTCTCACCCGTTGATGTCCGCCAGCTCCCGCGCCATGTTCTGAATCAGGCGCTCGAAGGTGGGCACATCGGTTTCGTTGCTCAGCATACAGAGCACGAAGGGCTTCCTGGTATACACAATGCCCACATCATGGGTGATGCCATCGTCCTCGCCGGTCTTGTGGGCGCAGGCGATGCCGCGGGATTTGAGGTAGAAGGGCATCTTGCCGTTGAGCTTCTGGTTCTTGAGTATCTCCAGCATTTCCCGGCTGGCTTCGGGGGAAACCAGCGTGCCCTCATACATCTTCTCCAGCAGGATGCCGATATCCCGGGCGCCCACGGTGTTCTGCAGGCCCGCGGCGCTGGCCTCCTTGTCAAAGAGCTTGCGGCGCAGCACCGTGGCCTTCAGGCCCAGGGAGCGCATGGTCTCATTCACATGCTCGATGCCCAGCTTTTCGATCAGGATGTTGGTGGCGGTGTTGTCGCTCAGCACGATCATCAGCTCCACCAGATCCCGCAAGGTCACTTCCAGGCCGTCATGCATGCGGTTCAGCGCGCCGCAGGAGGGCATTTTTTCCTCGCTGCGCAGCACATGCTTCTCCTCCGGGGAGAGCCTGCCCGCCTCGAACTGCTTAAACGCCTCCACCATGATCGGAATCTTGATCACGCTGGCCGCCATCATCGGCACATTCTCATTCATCATCTGCCGACAGCCACCGTCCAACGGGTGATAATACATGGCCACATGGCCGGGCGCTGCATGCAGGCGCTTCATCATGGTATTCATTCGTTTATCCCTCCAAACTCTGCATAAACTCGATGCCGTTCAGGGTATTGCTGGAGCTGATGCCGCTCAGGCCCGCCAGGGACCGCCGGGACAGCACCGTGCCCGTGCGGAACAGCAATCCCATCACCGGGAGCCGCTCCACAATGTTCATCTGAATCTGGCTGTAAATGCCCTTGAGCTCATCCTCTGTCTGCGCCGTGGGAATCAGCTTGAGCAGATTGCGCATCTCCTCGTGTCCGTAGCTGTTCAGGTTCACATCGCCGCGGCTGCCGAACATCTCGGTCAAATCCGGCACTTCGCTCAGGTTCACGCCCACGAGGGCGATATCATAATCCCCCTCGTTGATGTACCGGAGCACGCGCTCCTTGCCGCGCACCTCGATATTCACCTTCACACCCACCTGCCGCAGGTATTCAGCGATCATGTTGGCGGCGTTTTCGCGGATGGAATTGGTGGATTCGTTGTACACGATCATCCTCAGCTCCAAATCCTTCAGGCGCACGCCGTCCACCTGGTTGAGCATGCCGTCGCCCGTCAAATCCGACCAGCCGCAGTTCTGCAACAGCTGCAGCGCGCGCTCCGGGCTGTAATAATAGATGGCGCTCTGGCTCTCATACAGCCAGGAACCCGGGTTCACCGGCACCTCGCACTGTATGCCCATGCCGAGATAGGCGTTTTCAGCGATGGCGGCGCGGTCGATGGCGTACATCACTGCCTGGCGCATGCGCACATCGCTCATCAGCGAATCCTCGCTCAGGTTGGGAATGATCATCTCGTAGGTGGTGGTCAGGTAATCCATGCTGGTGTAGGCGGACATCTTGCGGCTGAAGGATGCGTTGCTGCTCTGGGTACACAGCATATCGATCTCCTTCGTGCTCAGCGCCTCCAGCGCATCGCCGGAATCCGCATAGCAGATGGCCGCAATGCTCTGGATCTGGGTGTCCTTCTTCCACCAGAGGGGATTGGCCTCCAGGCGCACGCCCGCGCCGGAAACATATTCCGTGTACCAGTAGGGGCCGGTACCGCGGGCCATGGTTTCGGAGAGGGTGCCATACTGCACCACCGGGAAGGTCATGGCGTAGAGCACCATGTAGCCGGATGCATCCTCATCCGTCTTCACCGTCACGGTGAATTCATCGGTGGCCTCCATCTCCTCGATCATCTGCAGGCGCTTGTAATAGGGGTTGGTCTCCCCCGCCGCGATGTAGGATTGGTAGCTCAGCAGCACATCCGCTGCCGTGAGCGACATGCCGTTGTGGAATACCACGCCCTCCCGCAGCTTGAAGGTCCAGGTGCCGCCATCCACCGTCCAGCTGTCCGCCAGCAGCGGCGTGGGCTTGAAGCTGTCGTCCAGCTCCACCAGGGATTCAAACACCAGGCTGTTCAGGCTCAAAAGGTCCCGCTCGGTGCACAAAAAGGGATTCACCTGCGCACCCGCAGCGGCCACATAGCCCAGCCGCAGCTCGGCGTCGGTATTGATGGTGGAACCCGCGCTGAAATCCGCCCAGGGGTCCAGCGTCTCCACCGGAACCACCTCGCCAAATTCCTCGGCGCAGGCATAGCCCGCCAGCAGGCAGATGCTCAGCACCAGCGCAACCAGCCGCTCAGGCAGCCGCTTCCGCATAGATTTCCTTGTATTTCTCATAATACTTCATTACCCTGTCTACATAAGTATTCGCATTTTCACCCTTGATGGCATACAGACTCTTGCCATCGCTGCTGAAGGCCGGATCGGCCAGCCAGCTGTCCACCTCTCCCTGGCCGGAATGGTAGGCCGCAGTGGCGCAAACCTTGTCCCCATCGTACCTCCTGAGCAGATAGCCCAGGTACCAGCATCCGTAGCGTATGTTCGTCTCCGGGGAAAACAGGCAGCCCTCCACATATTCCTCATCAAACTTCCCGGCAATCCATTCCGCAGTGGAGGGAGTGATCTGCATCAGCCCCTGGGCGTTCACGCTGGAAAGCGCCTGCGGGTTGTAGCTGGATTCCGCCAGGATCACCGCCGAAACATAGGCCGGTTCCAGCCCCTGCAGTTCGGCATTTTCATAAATCAGCCCGGTATATTCCATGGGATAGAGCTGCACAGACTCCTTCTCCGGCTGTAAATCCCACATCACCACCGCCGCCAGCGCAATCAGCGCCGCCACCAGCAGCAGTATGCCCGCCGCCTTGAAGAAGCGCAGCACGGGGTTTTTCCGCCTGCGCCTCTTCCGTCCGGCAGGTCCGCGTTTCCTCGCAGCAGCCTGCCCGGGCCGCCGCTTCTTTGGTTGCTTTTCCATCATTCTTTCATCCTATGCGGCGCAGCAGCTGCTGGTAGAGGGAAGCAAGCTCCGCGCGGGTCTTTTCAATGGGCCGGTCGCTGTTGATCACGCGCTTTGCCCGGGAATTGCGCTCCTCCATGGGCATCTGGGATGCGATGCGGGCCTGCGCCTGTTCGGCGCTCAGCCCATCCCGCTGCTGCACGCGCTCCAGCTGCACCTCCGGCCTTACGGACATGGCCCAGCATTCATCGCAGAGCACATCCATGCCGGTTTCAAACAGCAGCGGCACATCCAGCACCAGCACCTGCACGCCGTCCCGGTTCGCGGCCTCGATTTCATCCATGGCCCGCCGCTGCACCAGCGGATGGATCACGCCTTCCAGCGCCCGCTTGGCAGCGGTATCGCCGAAGATGCGGTCGCCCAGCGCACGCCGGTTCAGGCTGCCATCCGGATGAAACATCCCGTCTCCAAAGATTTCGCGTATCTCCCCCAGGGCAGCGCCGCCGTCTGCGGTCAGCTCCCGGGAAATCTCATCCGCATCGATGTGCCGCGCTCCCAGGGAGCACAGGTATTTCGCGGCCTCGCTCTTGCCGCAGCCGATGCCGCCGGTAATTCCCAGCACAAAAGTCTTACTTGCAGGCACGCCAGTCGCCTCCCGTTGTTATGTCGGTCCTGAGGGGCACCTTCAATTCCATCACGCCCTCCATGCAGCTCCTGAGCAGCCCTGCGGCTTCCTCCGCTTCCTCCTCAGGGGCCTCGAGGATCAGTTCATCGTGCACCTGCAAAATCAGCCGGGTGCGCATGCCGCGCTTTTTCAGTTCCGCCGCCACCCGGTTCATCGCAATCTTGATGATATCCGCTGCGGTTCCCTGGATGGGGCTGTTCATGGCGCAGCGCTCGCCGAAGGCGCGCAGGTTGAAGCTCGGGCTGGTGAGCTCGGGAATGTAGCGCCTGCGGCCCATCAGCGTGATCGCATAGCCGCGAGATCGGGCCTCGGCAACCGAATCTTCCATATAAGCCTTCACGCCGGGATAGCGCTCGAAGTAGCGGTTCATGAAATCCCGGGCCTCTGTGCGGCTCACGCCGATATTCTTCGCCAGCGCGAAATCGGAAATGCCGTATACAATGCCGAAGTTCACCGCCTTGGAAGCCGAGCGCATCTGCCCGGTCACTTCACCCAGCGGCACGCCGTAGACCTCCGCAGCCGTGCGGGCGTGGATATCCTCGCCGGCGTTGAAGGCGGAAATCATCGTCTCATCCCCGGAGATGTGGGCCAGCACCCGCAGCTCAATCTGGGAGTAGTCCGCATCCACCAGCACCCAGCCGGGCCGGGCGATGAACGCGCCGCGAATCTCCCTGCCCAGCTCCGTGCGCACGGGAATGTTCTGCAAATTCGGCTCCATGCTGCTGAGCCTTCCGGTAGCGGTGGCCACCTGGTCAAAGTGGGTGTGCACCCTGCCGTTTTCGTCCCGCAGCTGAATCAGGGAATCGATGTAGGTGGAGCGCAGCTTGGTATACTTCCTGTACTCCAGTATCTTCGCGCAGACGGGGAAATCCTCCGCCAGGCCCTCCAGCACCTCCGCGCTGGTGGAATAGCCGCTCTTGGTCTTCTTCGGCGCGGGCAGCTTCATCTTTTCAAACAGCATCTCGCCCAGCTGCTTGGGAGAATTCAGGTTGATCTTCGCGCCGAACTCCCCATCGATCTCTTCCATCAGGCGGGCAATGGTTTCATCCATGGATGCGCCCATCTTCTGGAGCAATCCGGCGTCCACCAGGAAGCCCTCCTTCTCCATATCCCGCAGCACCGCGGAAAGCGGCATCTCAATATCATTGAAAACATGCTCCAGCTGTTTTTCCTTCAGCTGTGCCCGCTGAACCGCAGCCAGCTTATGCACCGCCAGCGCCGGGCACGCGGCAAAGCCGGAAACGCCCTCGTCCTCACAGAGCGCATCCGCAGCGAAGGAGCGCCTCTGGGGATTGAGCACATAGGCCGCCAGCATCACATCAAAGCAGGCCTCGATGGGCAGCGCCTTGGCATTCCACACCTCCACGCACTTCGCCTTTTCCAGCAGTGGGGAAACGCAGGCGAGGGCCTCCTCCTCAGAGATGCCTGCCGAGAGCAGGTCGCCGCCGAGGGGCACGGAAATATACACATCCTGCGCCGCGAGGGAGAAATCCGCGCCGACGTACACCGCCGCCCAGTCCGACTGCGCATTTTCAATCCGCGCGGCCAGCTCCTCCAGGCTGCGCAGGGTTTCCACGGCGATCTTCTCCCGCGCTGCCGGTCCCGCCACGGGCGCAGCCTCCGGGCATGCCTCCGCCGCCAGCTCCGCCAGCTTCCGGGATGCCAGGTTCATGCCCAGCTCCTTCAGCCGGGAAACCGCGTTGCCAAGGCTGCATATCTTCCAATTCTCAAAATCCATCTCCACCGGGGCATTTCGCACGATCTCCGCCAGCTTCCGGCTCATCCGCGCCTGTTCCGCGCCGGTGAGCAGCCGCTCCCGCAGCTTGCCCTTCTCCTCGGCATCCGCCCGGCGAAGGGTATCCTCCAGGCTCCCGTAGGTCTGGATCAGCCTGAGCGCGGTCTTTTCGCCCACGCCGGAAACGCCGGGAATGTTGTCCGATGCATCGCCCATCAGGCTCTTCACATCGATCAGCTGCCTCGGCTCCACGCCATAGGTCTCCCGGATGTAATCCGGCGTGACCCGCTGGGTATCGGTGATGCCCCGCTTGGTATATAATATGGTGGTGTTCTCCCCGGAGAGCTGGAAGGAATCCCGGTCGCCGGTCACCAGCAGCACCTCCTGGCCCTTCTCCTCGCATACCCGGCTCACGGTGCCGAGGATATCATCCGCCTCGTAGCCTTCGCATTCCAGGATCGGAATGCCCATCAGGCCAATGATCTCCCGGATGATCGGGTCCTGGGCCCGCAGGTCGTCGGGCATGGGCTTGCGGGTGGCCTTGTAGCCATCGAAGATGCCGGATCGGAAGGTGGGCGCGTGCATATCAAAGGCCACGGCGATGCCCTCCGGCTTCTCCTCGCCAATCACCTTCAAAAGCATCATCACAAAGCCGTGCACCGCGTTCGTGGGCGTGCCGTCCGGCGCGCTCATCGGCGATTGCAGGGCGTGGTACGCCCGGTACATCAGGCTGTAACCATCCACCAGCACCATCTTATCCATCATGAAGAACTCCTTCATTGCAATTTAGATTATCCCATTACAGTATACCAAAACAGCCGCCAAATAGCAAACCTGCAATCCTGACCCCTTTGTGAAAAAACGGTGGCATATATGGACAGGCCGCGCCGGGCATGATATGATAATAGGAGATTTAGAAGAAAGAGGAATTTCCCTTGAAACCGTTCAATATTATCCTTTCCCTGATCCTGGTATTGATCCTTGCCTTCGGCGCATTCTTTTATGCGGGAGGCACCCTGCAGGCCGATGTGAGCAGCATCACTGCCAGCGCCGCAGATTACCCGGACGCCTTTGAATCCATCCGCAATGTGCTCCAGTCCGGCACCGCGCCCCAGCTCTTTTCCAATGATCCGCTGGACGGCCCCGAAAACTATTCCCTCGTGGATATCAACATCTCCCTCGCCAACCGCGGCATTTTTGACGCCGAATGGCTCAATATCCAGCTCGGCGGCGTGACCGGCGATATCGCCGTCTATTCCCTCACCGGCGATGGCTCCGATGTGCTCTCCCGCAGCGGCGCGCAGGCCAACCTCAAGCTCATCACCCGCGCCCCCGCCGATGTCAAGCGCGAAATCACCATCCAGTATTACGTCTACGGCGTCTCCCGCACGGTTACGGTAGTGGCGTGATGTTCAGGGGATGCACTCAGGGCGGCCCCTAAGAATCCCACCAGAGTATGCTGTCCTCTGGGCTCCTGCTTACGGGACATTGTCCCTTAAAAATCCCCCGAAAAAAATCGACCCCGTTCCGGGGTCGATTTTTTGGTAGACGAATTGTAGGGGCGCACCTGTGTGTGCGCCCGCCCGTGAAACAGAAAACCGTAGGGCGGGATGCCCACATCCCGCCGCAAAATCCCCATCAAAAAAATCCCTGCTCCATTCTTGGCGGAGCAGGGATTTGCATATTTTTCATGGCGCGCAATGCGCGCCAGTTGTGCCGGGGTCCAGGGGGAGGCTCTCCCCCTGGCGGATTCTTAAGGCGGAGCTTTAAGCAGCTTCTCAGGGGCAAAGCCCCTGAGCGTCCCCCGTCAGTTCGCCCTGCCGGGCGTGGCGGTACCCTGCATCCAGCCGCCGCCGTCCTGCCGGACAAACGCCACGTTCGACTTCGAAAGGCCGAACTGCACGCTGTCCATCACGCGGCCAAGGCTGTTGGAGAGCACAACCTCCTCGCCCTCCGAGCTGAGGGAGAAATTGCTGTGCAGATAGGCGGGATCATCGCTGCGGTCGAGCTTGGAGGCATAAACCACCAGATACTCGCCGGGCGCGATGGAAACTGCCGGGAAGCGCCACTTGCGCACGGTGGCGGAATCGTCGGAGAGATACCAGCCCTCCAGGTTCACAGTCTCGCTGGAGCGGTTGTAGAGCTCGATATAATCGTAATACTGGCCGTTTTCATCCGCAAGGATGGATCCATTGGAGGCCAGCACCTCGTTCACGATCACCGGGCTGTCGGCTGCGGGCTCGGTGAGGCTGCGGTAGTTCTCCGCCGTGTTGGCAAGGCCGGGCGTGGGCTCGGCGCTCTCCTCCCAGGAAGAGGCGCTCAGGCGCGCATAGGAGCGGTCGCGGCTCAGCACCGGGATATTGATAGTGTCCACGGCGGTATCCTCGGCATTGAAGAGCATCAGCGTATCCCCCGCCGAAGAGAGGCGGAAGGGCGCGTGCAAATCCTCGCCCGCGGTTTCGCGCAAGCGGCTGTCGCAGTATACCAGGATGCATTCATCCGGCTCCAGCCAGATTTCCGGGAAGGTGAATACCAGCGCGGAGCTGGCATTCTCGGCCAGCTGGTAGCCCGCGAGGTTCACGCTGCCGCCGCTCACATTCATGATCTCCACCCAGTCCGGGGAGCTGCCGTCGGCAATGCTCAGGGTGTTGCGGTTGCTGGTCATGATTTCATTGATGCGCAGCGGGCCGGTGGAATGAATCTCGGTGATGGTTGCCACCTTGGCAGCGCCAGTATTGTTTGCCCGGACCACCGGGAAGCCATCCGGCCACAGAATCTGCAGCCCGAAGCCCAGCGCGGCCACGATCAGGCTGATCACCACCAGCTTGCCCAGTCCATAGGGCAGTGTGCGGCCGGTCTTTACGGGGCGCGGCGCATTCTGGCGCGGCGGCATATTTTGCCTGCCGGGCTCCGGCCTGTACTGCGGCCTGCCCTGCGGGGCATGCTGCCTGCCGGGCTCTGAATGGAGCCTGCCGGCCGCCGGCTGCGGCGCATAGGGGCGATTGCTTGGTTGACTCACAGGTATTCCTCCTGTAATGAACTGTTATTGGGCGAGCGAATTATGCGCTCTCGCCGGTGTAGGAAACCAGGGTTGCATCGTAAACGCCCGGCACGGCGCGCAGCTTGTTCAGCAGGGCGTCCGGCTTGTCCACGCGCACCTCGTAGGTGGCCTCAATGCCGTTGGAGGAAACGGTCTTGCTCTTGAGCTGCTGGATGCGGATGCCGGCGATCACCTGGTTTGCGCCGCGCTCGGCCTCATCGCCCATGCGCACCACCAGCAGGAAGGAGCCCAGCCGCTTTGCCTGGATGTTCACCAGCACGGTGATCAAAATGGCGATGCCCACCACCGCCAGCGCGGTGAGGAAGAACTGGCCTGCGCCCAGCAGGATGCCCATGGTGAGCGCCCAGAACATGTATGCGGTGTCCAGCGGGTCCTTCACTGCGGTACGGAAGCGCACGATGGAAAGGGCGCCGACCATACCCATGGACAGCTGGATCGATTCGCGGATGCACATAACCACCGGACAGGTGATCAGGGTCATCAGTACGAGGGTGAGGGTGAAATTATTGGAATACATCACGCCGCGGTAATTCCGGCGATAGGTCCATGCAATGAAGAGGCCTACAACGAAGGCCAGCACCAGGGATACGATGATGGTCAGCCAGGAATCCGGGGCGATCGTCTGGGAACTCCAGAGGTTGGTAAATGCGTTGCTCATGCTGTTTCCTCCTAAAGTATCTCAATCAAAATCAGTTCTTGAATCAGCCCTGCAGCGGCTCAAACCTGCGGCAGAGCACATACTTGGAAATCGCGCTTCGATCGGCATTGACGCCCGCCAGCAGCGCCTGCAGATGGCTGGGCAGGTAGCGGTCAAACTTTACCTCCAGTATCTCCACATTCTGGTCGTGGGGGGATATGGTGGGCAGCTCCGGGTTGAACAAATCCCGGGAATGCAGGCCGCTTCTCAGCTGCATATCAAAGGTGATGCGCACGTTCTCGGCGATGTGCTGGTATGCCTCGCGCTGGTAATCCACGATCACCACCGGATGCAATAGCCTCGTGCGCATCTGCACATACATCTCCTGCAGAAGCGGGCTCGAGGAGGTCTGCAATCCCCTCGGGTCGCCGGAAATCAGCTGCTCGCAGAGCCTGCGGGTGATCTGCACGGAAGATTTCTGGATCAGGTCGCCCAGCTTGCGCTTGCGCTCCAGGAAGATTTCCCGGTCGGAATAGTTGTAGGTGCGGATACGGTACTTGTCGCGGGCCATTACGCCGCTCATCTTGTCATAATATGCCGAATCATCGATATCATCGAAGTAGAGCGAGCGGATGATATAGGGCTTTCCGTCCCTGCAGTGGGGGTCCAGCCGCATCACCGGCTTCAGCCGCTCCCGCAGCGCCTCCAGCTCCGCCGGATTGATGAAGTATTTCAGCTCATGTCGCGCCGGCAGCGCGGTACGTTTGTCCTGCATGTCATCAGCCCCCGTTGCTCCAGGCCTGGATCTCCTTGATCGCAGCGCCGAAGTATTTTTCCATTTCCGCCTCTGAGAAGTTGAACACGCCGTCAAAGTAGCCCAGTATCTTCGTGGGCCGCGTCTCGGCATAATCCACAAACTTTTTCAGCTGCTTGTTGTACTTCTCCTGCGACATGCCCAGCTTCTGCAAATATTCCGGCAGCAGGCCGTCGATCAGGTCGTAGCGGGCCTCAATCTTCGCCATCACGCTCCTGGTGGAGAAGGTGGTGGCCAGCTGCTCGCCGAAGTAGGTCAGGAATTCATCCCGGAACCTGTCGTTCAGCATCAGCCCGATGAAGAGCGTGGTATCGGTGTATTTGCCGGTGCCCATGCCCTCGGGATCCAGCCAGCGGTTGATGGAGTTGGTATCGGTAAAGAATGCCCAGTCCAGGTCAAAGAGCACCCATCTCCACTTTCCATCATCCTTGGCATTGCGGTAGCGCTTCACATTCAGCGTATCGCCGTTGCCTACGAAGATTTCGATGGCCATGTACTCCTTGTAGTTCTGGATATCGATCACGGATGCGATATAATCGTAGAATTCATCCGTGTTGCATTTGTCCTTGTTGTCCTTGATCCATTCAAGCATGGTCTCGAAGGTCGCATTGGAGCCCTGCATCACGCGGTCATTGGCCTTGATCAGGTCAATATCGTCCTCCATGCCCTCCCAGCCCTCAAACTGGCAGATGGAATGCTTGGTAATGCGCTCGCGGATATACATCATGCTGTAATACACGCCGTTTAAGTATACCACGCATACCTCACTCTCCTGGTACATTACGGATGTATCCTCCGCCAGGGTGGTGAGCACGGAATCGCGCATGAAGGTCAGGTTGTAATCCTGGCCGGAGGCGCGCAGCACGAAGGACTGGTATTCCTCGTAATCCCTGTCCGTAAAGATGGGATATTCGAAGCGGTTCTTGCCGTATTCATTGCGGGCAATCACCTTGAATGCCTTCACATCCGCAGCTCGGCTGTACTGGCCGTGGAGCTTGATGCCGCACTCCTGGGAAATGGCCTGCTCGCCGCTGGGCATGTAGAGCTCCACATGGGCCTCGCGCTCCCAGTCCATCCAGAAGTTCGCGCCCTTGTTCATGGAGCCGTAGGGGAAGGTATCCGTGGCGTTGGGACCCTTGATCATGATGCCGCGGTCCTGGCTGGTCAAATTGTCCGGATCGGAAACCAGGGAAACCACGCGGTGCATGCCCTCGTTGCCCACATCAAACAGGTAGCTCTGGGTATCCATGTAGGATTCCATATAGCCGTCCCGGTAGACGCGGGTGCGCAGGATCGTAGTGCCGCTCACGGTGATCGGCCCGGTGTAATAGGTAGAGGATTCCGTGGGATCGGTGCAGTCCAGGGTGTAATAAATCCTGCTGCCCTCGGGCGCGCTCAGCTCCACAGTAAAGCTCTGGCCCGTTCTGTACAGGCCGCCGCGCACGGAATATTCCGCGATATCGGCCCTGCCGCGGTAGCGTGCGGTGGTATTCGCCGTGCCGGGCGTGCCTTCCGCGAAGAAGAAGCAGCCGCTCTCGCCGTCGCTGCGGCCGTAGGATACGCCGCCGTACTGCCGGGGCAGGTAAATGGCGTCAAACACGCTGCCATCCGCCGTGGAGAGGGAAACCGTGTAGCCGCCCTCGGCAGCCAGCGCGAAGCTCGCGTTCAGCAGGCAGTCCAGGGTGCCCGCCTCCGTGCCGGAGAGGTACACGCCCATGTACTGGCCGGGCTGTATCACCGTCCCGCTGGGGAACTGCCACTTGCGGGGCTTGGAAACATCATCGCTCAAGCCGTAGCCGCCCAGGTCCACCGCCTGGCCGGAGCCATTATAGATCTCAATCCAGTCGTAATTCTGGCTGGAGGGAGAGGCCATAATTTCATTGATATACACGCCGCTGCGGTTGCCGAAGTAATAGGCGTTGAACTGCGCGGCGGAGCTGTGGCTGTTTTCGCCGCTGGGCGTGGGGCCGAGGGCCGTGGTCCAGCTGCCCTCAAAGTAGCTGTAAGCCTGGCTGCTGCTGAGCGCCGGCACATCCACGGCGGACACGGTCTGGCCGTCGGGCATGCTCAGGTACACGCTCTCGCCGTCGCGGCTGAGCTTGAAATTGGTGTGCAGGTGGTTGGGATCGGAAATCCTGTCCTCTCCGGAGCAGTGCACCGCCAGATAGCCGCCCGCAGGGATTTCCACATCCGGGAAGCTCCACCTGTGCAGCTTGTCGCTGGAATCGGAGAGATACCAGCCCTTCAGGTTCACCGCGGAGGCGGATGTATTGTGAATCTCCACATAATCGTGGAACTGGCCGTTTTCATCCGCAAAGTACAGCGTGTTGGAGGTCATCACTTCGCTGATCTCCAGCGCGCCTGCATGCACGTTCACGGCAGCCTTCACTTCGCCGCTCGCGTCCGTCAGGCTGTTTTTCCTGCCCGGGGTTGCGGTGGCGCTCACCTGCCATGCCCCGTCCTCATCCCGGCAGTAGCTCTGGTCCACGCCCAGCTCCGGAAGCTCCACTGCATCGATGCTCTTTCCCTGCGCATTCAGCAGCACCAGGGTATCGCCGCCGGAGGCCGGAATGCGGAAGGGCGCGCTCAGCTCGCCATTGGCCTTGCCGCTGGTCACGCCGTCGGCCGTCACCACCAGGTATTCGCCCGGCGCCAGCACGCGGTTCGGGAAGGTATAAATCTTATTTACATTGGATTCCAGCAGCATGGCATATTTGCCCACGTTCACGGCGCTGCTGCCGGCATTTTCAATCTCGATCCAATCCGGCACATCGCCGGTATCGGTGATCAGCGCAGAAGCATTCTCCGCCATCACCTCGCTGATGCGGATGCTGGCAGATTCGGAAGCGGATGCCGCCTTGTTGCCCAGCAAAAGCGCGCTGCTCTGGAGCAAATAGCCGCCCAGAATGGCCGCCACGCCCACAATCGCAATCACCGCGAGCACCAGCGGACGTGCCCCCTCCCGCTGGCTGTGCCACAGCGGATTCTTCTTCATCGGCCCCTTGCCGGCCTGCCGATTCTGTCTCTTTTGCGTCACTTTATTCCTCCATCTATATGTACAGACACTTTTCGCAATTCTATATTTATTCTATATAATCATACTCTTTTTACATGTAGATAGGATGGCAAAGTTACAATATTTTAAGGAACATTGTGTTAATTTCCAGGGAGCCGCTGTTGGGGACTCCGTCCCCAAACCCCTGCCAGGGGGCGAGCCGCCCCCTGGACCCGGCACAAAAGAAAAACGCGCCGGACGGCGGCGCGTTTTTCCAGGAAAATACTAAAAAAGAATCCCTGCCCCATTCTTGTCGGGGCAAGGACTCCATCTGAGGGGTCCAGGGAAAATCATTTCCCCTGGCAGGGGGCTTGGGGGACAGAGTCCCCCAACGCTGGTCTTACTTGGCGAATTCCACAGCCCTGGTCTCGCGGATCACGTTCACCTTGATCTGGCCCGGATATTCCATTTCCTTCTCGATCTTCTTCACGATCTCGCGGGCGAGGATCAGGGTACCGGCGTCGTTCACGTCCTCA
>JAFUPT010000062.1 GCA_017481065.1 Clostridia bacterium
ATCGATGAATCCCTGCGCCCGCTGATCCAGCAGATGTGCGCTGCGGCAAAGATCAATCCGAAGCAGGTTTACCGCATGTGCCTTGCGGGCAACACCACCATGAACCATCTTCTGCTGGGCCTGTATTCCGACCCGGTGCGCATGGAGCCCTACATTCCCTCCTTCTTCCTCTGCGACGATATGCGCGCAAGCTCCCTGCACATGGGCCTGCACCCGGAAGCAAAACTGGTCCTTGCGCCCAATATCGGCAGCTATGTAGGCGGCGATATCACCGCAGGTGCGCTGGCCTCCATGCTCTGGAACAGCGAGGAACTCTCCCTGTTCATCGACCTGGGCACCAACGGCGAGTTGGTATTCGGCAATAATGAATTCCTGATGAGCTGCGCCTGTTCTGCCGGTCCGGCCTTTGAGGGCGGCGACATCTCCTGCGGCATGCGCGCTACCGACGGCGCAATCGACAGTTGTTCCATCGATGCCGAAACCATGGAGGCCACCATCACCACCATCGGCGACGCCAGCCCCGTGGGCATCTGCGGCAGCGGCATCATCGATATCATCGCCGAGCTCTTCCGTACGGGCATCATTAACGGCAAGGGCAAGTTCGTCCGTGAAGGAAAGCGCGTGCGCCATGATGAACACGGCATGGGCAGCTATGTGATCGCCTTCAAGGAGGATACCGGCCATATCCGCGATGTAGAAATCAACGAAGTGGATATCGATTCCTTCATCCGCGCAAAGGGCGCGATCTTCTCTGCTACGATGACCATGCTCGAATCCATGGGCATGGATCCCAGCGTATTGGGGCATGTCTATGTCGCAGGCGGTATCGGCAGCGGCATCAACATGAAGAACGCCGTTACCATCGGCATGCTGCCGGACATCGATCTTTCGCTGTTCAGCTACATCGGCAATTCCTCTCTCAGCGGCGCATATGCTATGCTCACCAGCGACCAGGCCCGCGAAAAGGTGGATGAACTTGCCCGTAGTATGACCTATATGGAGCTTTCCACTGAACCCGGCTACATGGATGCCTTCATTGCCGCATGCTTCCTGCCCCATACGGATGCAGGGCTGTTCCCGTCGGTATACTGAAGGTTAAATATAAAAATCGCATTGACCCAATCCCTCTGCGATGCTAAAATAAGTTAGGAAAACCGAATACCGCTGTTGTGAATTTTGTGCTTTGCACAGGAAGCCGGGTGAAATTCCCGCACAAGACCGTTGCTGTAATCGCGGAGCGGCGCTTCTGGGTTATCATTGAATGACCGGTCACTGGAGTAATCCGGGAAGGCTGAAGCGTATGCGTTGATGCGTAAGTCAGAATACATTCGCCGCAGCAGGCTGCCGCCCTGCGATCCCCAGAGGCCGATGCATCACATGCTTCATGTGGTTATTTTGCCGTGCCGTTCTCGCAGGAGAGCAGCACGGTTTTTCATATTCTGCCGCGTAATCCGGCAAGAGAAAAGGAGAAATACCCATGAAGAGAATCGTATCCCTGCTGCTGGCCCTGTGCCTGGTCCTGTCCCTGAGCTTCGCCTTTGCAGAGGCAGCCTATGAACCCGTGACCATCCAGAACGGCGACCGCACCATCACCTTCACTGAAATGCCCTCCGGCGTGCTCTGTTGCCACCTGTATGCTGCTGAAAACATGGTTATGCTGGGCCTTGGTGACTATATCGTCGCCAAGAATATCCCCGGCAACGCCGCCGAGGTGCCGCTGCCGGAACTGGCCGCTGAATTCGAAGGCATTCCGGAGATCGAGCGCAGCCATGAAAACGCCGTTGCCAGCGGTGCAGATCTGGTAATCGGCCAGGTTTCCGCCTTCGGCGAGAGCAAGTGGGGCTCCTATGAAATGTTCGAATCCAAGGGCATCAATTGCTACACCATCTCCGGCACCCTGGCTGCAGATGAAACCATCGAAAACGTATATGAGGATATCCGTGCCCTGGGCATGATCTTCAAGGTTGAGGACCGCGCAGAAACCCTGATTGCCGATATCCAGGCCCGCATCGATACCGTTCAGGCCGCCGTTGCCGAGGTTCCCGAGGAGGAGCGCCTGTCCGTATTCGTAATGGACAGCTTCAACGGCAACGAAATCTACACCACCTCCGCAGGCCTGCAGAGCAATCTGATCGAGCTGGCCGGCGCTAAGAACGCCACCCGCAACATGGCCGATTCCCGCTGGTTCACCACCAGCGTTGAAACCCTGGTCGCCACCAATCCCGATTTCATCATCTTCAACGACTACGGCAGCCAGACCATCGAAGAAAAGATCGAGTTCGTGGATTCCAACCCCGCCCTGCAGGATGTGACCGCCGTGAAGAACAAGGCCTACATCACCATCCCGCTGGTAGCTGTCATGCAGGACGTTCGCGCCGCAAGCGCATGCGAAACCTTTGCCCAGGCATTCTATCCGGAGTGCTTTGAATAATGAGGACCCATTCCCGAGTCCGCAATACCCTCGTGCTGGCCCTGCTGATTGCAGGGCTGGCCGTTTCTGTATTGCTCACGCTGTCCATCGGCTCCAGCAACCTGCCTGTGGGCGCAGCCTACGCAGTATTAAAAGATAAGCTGTTCAACGGCGGTAGGCTGATCGCAGAAAAGATCATTCCCTCCGCCGATTACCAGATCGTATGGAACATCCGCCTGCCGAGGGTACTGTTCGGCATGCTGTGCGGTGCGGGCCTCTCCGTCTGCGGCGCAGCCATGCAGGCGCTGGTGATGAACCCCATCGCCGATCCTTATATTCTCGGCATCTCCTCCGGCGCGAGCGCGGGCGCGGCCTGCGCGCTGCTGCTGCCCATCAGCTTCCTCGCCGGGCAGAACCAGGTGATGCTCTTCGCCATGATGGGCGCGCTGATTTCCAGTGCCGCAGTCTATCTGATGGCCCGCATTGGCAGCGGCCGCCAGGTGCAGCCGGTGACCCTGCTGCTCTCCGGCACGGCGGTCAACGCCGTCATGAGCGCGGTCACCAGCCTGCTGATCTTCCTTGCCAAGAGCCCGGAGAGCATTTCCGCCGTATACAACTGGCAGATGGGCTCCATCGCCGCCGCCCAGTGGCGCACGCTTTGGTTCCCCATGTTCGGCGTGCTGACGGGCGTGGTGATCTTCTCCCTCAGCGGCAACAAGTTCAACCAGATGATGATGGGCGATGAGGACGCCATGAGCATGGGCCTGAACGTACGTTTCTTCCGAACGGCCATGTTCATCGTATCCTCCGCGGTGGTGGCTTCGCTGGTTTCCGTCACGGGCATCATCGGCTTTGTGGGCCTGGTGGTTCCTCACATCGTGCGTCTGCTGACCCACACCAGCGACAACAAAATCATCCTGCCTTACAGCGCGGTGCTGGGCGCGATCTACCTGATCTGGGCGGACGCAGCGGCGCGCGGCATGTTCGGCGGCGCAGAGCTTCCGCTGGGCATCATCACAGCTTTTGTGGGCGCGCCTTTCTTTATGTACCTGATGGCGCGAAAGAAATACGGAGGTAAAAGCTGATGAACATCGCCTTTCATGATATTCACGTCACGCTCGGCGGACAGCAGATCCTCCACGGCGTCAACCTCACCGCGCAGCACGGCAAGGTAACGGGCATCATCGGCCCCAACGGCTGCGGAAAATCCACGCTCATCAAAACCCTGTTCGGCATCGTGCCCATGGAATCGGGCCAAATACGCCTTGATGAAACGGATGCTTCCTGCCTGACCCGCAAGCAGATCGCCGAACGCGTGGGCTATGTAGGTCAGGATATCCCCTGCGTGTTTGATTTTTCCGTGCGCGATGTGGTGGAAATGGCGCTCTATGCCCGGCGCGGCCTTTCGCGGAATCAGCGTAGCGAAATCATCATGGATGTACTGAACACCCTTGGTATTGCGGAATTCGCCAATCGCAGCATACTCACCCTGTCCGGCGGTGAGCGTAAGCTTGTATTCATTGCCCGTGCGCTTGCTCAGGGCGTAGATACCATTATCCTTGACGAACCCACCAACCATTTGGACATCCGCCACCAGCTGTTCATCCTTGATATCCTCAAAAACAGCGGCAAAACCATATTGATCGTGCTCCACGATCTTCGCCTTGCTGCCCACTATTGCGATCATCTGTATTTGATGAAATCGGGCAGAACCCTGGATAACGGTTCTCCAATGGACATACTTACCCGAGAAAATGTACACGCGACATTTGGAATTCACGGGCATGCCTATAAAGACAACCTTGATGGAGCAGATTTTCATATTGATTTTTCTCTAAAAGCAGCCCATTAAAAAGCAGGGTCCATTTCTGTTTTGAAATAGGCCCTGCTTTTATCTCTGTTTTCTATCATAATAAAACGAGAAATCCGAACCCGTTTCCTATCGGAATCAAGTTCGGATTTCTCAAGTGTGGTGGAGCATACCAGATTCGAACCGGTGACCTCTACAATGCGAATGTAGCGCGCTAGCGAAGCGTTTCTACTTTATCCCACGGATTGCATTGAATCCCTATCCTCTATGGTCACATTATACTCTGTTTTCTCCATGGCTGCAAGGCTTTGTTGGAATTGATCGAGGGTGATGTAGAAATAGATTGTGATGTGATAGTTTCTGTCCACCGTGATCTTCTCAATCAACCTTGAAAGGATCATTTTCTTTTCATCCACGCTGGCACCATCAAACACCTCTGACCATTCGCCGATATTCTGATACTGTACCATCAGCTGCTTAAATCTAAGGTCAGCTTCATTCTTTTCCTGTTCGATGGTCTCCATTTCCTTCTGA
>JAFUPT010000063.1 GCA_017481065.1 Clostridia bacterium
GCCGGAGGGCTGACTCAGAGCGCCACCGTCATTCTTGCCGATGTAGCCCATACCTTCGATCAGGCCCAGGGAAACGGTGGACTTACCCTCGCCGAAGGGGGTGGGGGTAACGGCGGTAACTTCGATGAACTTGCCGTCGGGCTTGTCCTTCAGACGCTCCATAACCTTGATGAAGTCGATCTTGGGAGTCTTGCCGTAGGGGATGATTTCCTCGGGCAGCAGGCCGAGCTTCTCACGGAAATAGTCAACAGAAGGAAGAGACTTTTCAGCTTCCTCTGCGATCTGCCAATCCTTGTAGATAGTGGGGTCGAGCTTGACGATGCCCTTCTCGTCTACATACTTGCCATCAACGTAATTGATTGCCATGGTAGGGGTTCCTCCTTCAATGTAAATCGGATGTTGGTTGTCAGTCTGTCCGGCATGGCTGAACGCACAGCAACACACTTCAAACTGATCCGGGACCGCTTCTGCGCATGCCGCAGATACTGTGTCCCGCTCACAGTTGAAAGTGTATCACAATTATTCAACGATGTCAATAAATAACTCGCAAATTATTACTTTAAGATTCGGTATATAACTTGGAGTTCGTCCCATTTTTCGCACATTTTCCCACGCGACAGACTGGACTTTGACGCAGGAAGACGCTATAATAGTACATAATAATTTTAACATAATAGAATTGGAGTGTCAATAGAATGTTGAATTACAAAGGCCTGCATGCCGTGCGCGAAACCCTGAAAGTATCCGATGAAATGATCGACCGCCAGCTCAACAAGCTGCTTGAGCAGCGCGTGAAATATATTCCCGTCACTGGCCGCCCCACCCAGTTGGATGATGAGGTCGTGCTGGATTACGCCGGCGAGGTCGGCGGCGTTTACTTCGAGGGCGGCACTGCCGAAAGGCAGACCCTCGTCCTCGGCAGCGGCATGTTTATCCCCGGCTTCGAGGAGCAGCTGATCGGCAAGAACCCCGGCGATGATGTGGATGTATCCGTCACCTTCCCGGAGCAGTATCATGCGCCCGACCTGGCAGGCAAGGCGGCGGTTTTCCACTGCAAGATCCATGAAATCCGCCTCAAGGAAAAATACAAGATGGATGATGTATTCGCCAAGGAAGTGGGCGGCTGCGAAAATATGGCCGCCTTCCGGGAATCCATGCGCAAGGCACTGCAGGATTATGTGGACCGCCAGGCCGACGCCGAGGTGAAGGACCGCCTGCTCGACCAGCTGCTCGACAGCTGCGAATTCGAAATCTCCGAGGAACAGCTCGCCGCCGCGCTCAACCATGAAATGCAGATGCTGGAAGCCCAGCTCGGCCGACAGGGGCTGAACATCGATATGTACTGCCAGTTCATGAGCAAGACCAGGGAAGAGCTGATGGACGAAATGAAGCCCGACGCCCAGCGCAATATCCAGCGCCAGATGGTGATCAACCAGATCGCCGAGCAGGAGAAGATCGAGGCGGATGTAAATTCCATCGCCGAAGCCCTGCAGGAAATCTGCCGCGAAAACAACATCACCGTCGAGGAGCTCCAGCCCCATATGGATGAAAAGTTCCAGGAAGCCCTCAGCCAGAGCGTGCTGAATACCAAGGTGCTCAATTTCCTCCTCGCCAACGCCGTGATCGAGGAAGTGGTGAAGGAGGCGTAAGCCGGAAAGGCCACGTCGAGGAATGATCCCTCCCCCAGCAATAAAAAATGACCTCCGACGGAGGTCATTTTTTATATAAATATGGGATTTAAGGGGAATCATTCCCCTTTGCAGGGTTTTCAAAGGAACAGCGTCCCCTGAACGCCTCCCTCACAGCACCCGCTTCAAATCCCCGATCAGCCTGTCCACATTCTCCTCGAGGGTTCCCCAGCCGGTGCAGAAGCGTACGCAGCTGCGCTGTTCATCCACGCGCTGTATGTAGGAATAGCTGTAATCCTTTTTGAGCTCCTCCAGCGCAGCATCCGGCAGGATGGGGAACTGCTGGTTGGTGGGGCTCTCGATCAGGAAGGGAACGCCCAGCTCCACAAAGGCCGCCTTCAGCTTCATGGCGAGCTTATGGGCGTGGGCGGAGAGCTCGAAGTAGAGATCATCCTTAAAGAGCTCGATAAACTGGATGCCCAGCAGCCGTCCCTTGGCCCGCATGCCGCCCTTCTGCTTGAGGATGTAGCGGAAATCCTCCTTGAGCGCATCGTTTACCAGCACCAGCGCCTCGCCAAAGAGCGCGCCCTGCTTGGTGCCGCCAATGTAGAAGGCGTCGGTAACCTGCGCAAGGAAGGGCAGGTCCACATCGCAGGCCTCGGAGGCCAGGCCGTAGCCCAGGCGCGCACCGTCCACAAAGAGGTACAGCTTCCACTGATCGCACACCTCGCGCATCTGCGCAAGCTCCTGGCGGGAATAGAGCGTGCCGTACTCCGTGGGCAGGGACAGGTACACCACCTTGGGCATCACCATGTGTTCGTGGGAATCATCGGAGAAGTGCAGGCGGCAGTACTCGGAAACCTGCTGCGCGTTGATCTTGCCATCCTTGTGGGGCAGCTCGATCACCTTGTGGCCGATGGCTTCCACGGAGCCGGTTTCGTGCACGGCGATGTGGCCGCTGGCTGCGGAAATCACGCCCTGATGGGGCCGCATGGCCGCAGAGAGGAAGGTAAAATTGGTCTGGGTGCCGCCCACAAGGAACTGCACATCCGCATCCGGAGCCTTGCATACCTGCTTGATCAGCCCGCGGGCCTCCTCGCAGTATTCATCCTCGCCGTAGCCGGTGGTCTGCACCATGTTGGTCTCAATCAATCTGTTCAGGATGCGCGGATGCGCGCCCTCCTGGTAATCGCTGTTAAAACGAATCATCTATCTTCACCCCTCCTGATTTTTTCCATCAATTCCTGTATGCGGGATTCGCCGTAAACCGCGATCCCGTTTTTCTTCATCATTTCCCCGGTCACGCCGTCGCCCGGCGCAAATTTCCCGGAAAAGCTGCCATCGTAAATCATACCGGAACCGCAGCTGGGGCTGCGCTCCTTCAATATGGCAAGCTCAGCGCCGTAGAGCCGGGCCAGCTTCAATGCCTCGCCCGCGCCGCGCTGGAAGGCCCCTGTCACATCCGTGCCGTCCTTCATCACTACCCTGTTCCCCACCCGCTCGGATGGCGTGCGGGGCGTGGGCAGGCCGCCCAGGATCTCCGGACACACCGGCACGATCTGCGCGAGCTCCATCAACTCTTCCAGTTCGGGAACCCGCTTTCCGCCGCCATCATAGCGGCAATTCACACCCATCAGGCATGCACTCATCAGAATTACAGGCTTTCCCATATCATTTCCCCTGCTTGGCCTTCTTCTGGGCCTCGTCCCTCTCGCGGCAAACCTGCGCCCAGCTGGGCATTTTGGAAAGCTCCGCAGCAAAATCCTGCATGGCCTTGGGGATATCAATATTCTGCGGGCACACCGCCGCGCAGGCGCCGCAGCCGATGCAATCCGCCGGGCGATGGCCCTCGGGCAGGGATTCCATGTTCATGGTCACCAGAAAGCCGGGAGAGAAGCGGTGATCGTTGTAAGCGCCGATGATGCGCGGAATATCCAGCTCCATGGGGCAGCCGTCGCAGCAGTAGCGGCAGGCGGTGCAGGGCAGGGAATTCTTCATGCCGTCGGCGAGGGCATAGAGCTTCTGAACTTCATCTTCAGAGAGGGGCTTCCGCTCATCAAAGATGGCAATATTCTGCTCCATCTGCTCCTCGGAAGACATGCCGCTCAAAACCATCTTCACGTTGTCCAGGCCCTGCAGCCAGCGGAAGGCCTGCTCCACGGCATTGTCGAGCCCGTTTACGCTGGCCAGCTTGCCGCCGCGCAGGGGCTCCATCACCCACACCGGAATGCCGCGCTCGGTGAGGAGGTTATAGCGGGCCTCAGCATCCTGCAGGGACCAATCAAGGTAGTTCAGCTGCATCTGGCAGAACTCCATGTGCGCACCCCAGCGGTCGAGGAAGGCCCTCAGGCTATCGTAGCGGGCATGGGTGGAGAAGCCCAGGTGCTTGATGCGGCCCTTTTTCTTCTGCTCGATGAAGTAATCCACGATGCCCCACTTGGGATCGTTGTACACCTCTGCGGACTTTTCATATACGTTGTGCAGCAGGTAGAAATCAAAGTAATCCACCCTGCACTTCTTCAGCTGCTCCTCAAACACTGCCGCGGGATCGTAGCTCTCGGCGATCTGGTGTCCGGGAAACTTGGTAGCGAGGTAGTAGCTCTCCCGGGGATAATTCTGCAGAATATCGCCCAGCACGCTCTCGCTGGCGCCGCCGTGGTAGGGATAGGCGGTATCTATGTAATTCACGCCGCCCCCGAAGGCAAGGCGCACCATATCGGCCGTCCGCTCTGCATCCACGCCGCCATCCGGCAGGGTGGGCAGGCGCATCGCGCCGAAGCCCAGCAGGGATAGCTTCTTATCCTGGAAAGTAGAATAAATCATGCTTCATCCTCCCGTATCGCGTTCTCCCGGCTCCCCTTGCGCAGGGAGAGCCTTCAAGGGGTGTTTTGCGGGCAATCCCGCGTAATCGCCCCTGCAATTCATCCGAAATCTGCCGTCCTCAGAATGCAAACTTACCATCCACAAACACCGCGATCTCCCGTCCGTCATGGGTCCTGCCCACGATGGAAAGGTCCTCCGTGCCCACCATGAAGTCCACATGGTTGATGGATTGGTTCAGTCCCAGCGCCTTCTGACCCTCCTCATCCAGCTTCTCGCCGCCGCGCACGCAGTTTGCATAGGCGGAACCGAAGGCCAAGTGGCAGGAGGCATTCTCATCAAAGAGGGTATTGTAGAACAGGATGCCGGTCTGCTTGATGGGCGAATCGCTGGCCACCAGCGCCACTTCACCGAGATAGGAAGATCCCTCGTCAGTGGCGATGGAATTGCGCAGGTATTCCTCGCCGCAGCGGGCGTGCACATCCACAATCCTGCCGTCCTTGAAATCCAGGTAGAAATCCTCCACAAGGTTTCCATCCAGCGCCAGCGGCATGGATGCATACACCCGGCCATCCACGCCGTCCCAGCGGGGCGCGGTGAAGATTTCCTCGGTAGGAATATTCGCCACGAAATCCACGCCCTTTTCGCTGGTATCCGCGCCGCCGGCCCACACATGGTTCTCCGGCAGGCGGAGGGTCAGGTCGGTGCCAAGGGAATTGGTATAGTGCAGGGTTTCAAAGTTGTAATCGTTCAAAATCTTCGCACGGCGGGCAGTGGCCTCAATGTGTGCCTTCCACCTTTCCACGGCCTTGCCGTCGCCGCTGATGCGGCACACGGAAAAGATGGCTTCCCAGAGCGCATCGATGGCCTGCTCCTCGCTAAGCCCCGGAAACACCTTCACCGCCCACGCCTTCGTGGGATGCGCGCCGATGCTCCACTGGAATTTGTTGGCGTTCAGCGCCTCGTGCAGTGCCTTGGATGCCTTGCCGCTGGCCCGCTGCCATGCAAGGATGCGATCGCTGTCCACACCCTTGAGCAGTTCCGGATCATCGCCAATGATGTGCAGCATGGGGCACTGGGTATCCACCATATAATCAAACTTCGCCTGCATGTAGGCGGGAACCTGAACAAATACCTCGTCCGCCGCGTGCAGGTAGCGCTGGCGGGTAACGAAATCATCGTTCCAGTCAAGCAGCACTTCCTTTGCCCCGCAATCGTAGCAGGCCGCCACGCACATGCGCGCCAGCTGGGCGCATTCCACGGGAGCAGTCAAGCGCGGGGTCTGCCCGGGCTGCAGGTTCATGCCCACCTCCACCAGAAGATGGGCGTATTCATTCAACTTTGCCGCATAATTTTCAATCATATTTTTCTTCCTTCCAATATATTCAACATTTCTCTTCTACAAATAAAGTGGACAGTAATCTGTCCACTTGCTGGTGCTGAAAACGGGACTTGAACCCGTACATTCTCTCGAATAGCGGATTTTAAGTCCGCTGCGTCTGCCGATTCCGCCATTTCAGCAAATCGGACGCAAGTCCGAATGGTTTTATTGCTGCTCCGCGTGCTTCTTGCGGCGGCGGGCGAGCTTCTTAATCTTCCTGCAATTCATGCCCAGGAACAGCCAGTTCAGGAAAAACAGCAGGCCGATCAGGGTGAAAATGCCGAATACAACCCAATATGCCACCGTTTCATTCGGCAGCTTATCCAGGCCAAAGTTTACCATATACATCATTTTGCTGGTCAGAAAACCTGCAACGGCGAAGCCGCCGGCCATGAAGCCCAGCAGCAGCACAGCGCCGATCACAAAACAAACAATTGCCATGTTACGCTCCTTATAACGATATGCATCCATTATAATGCGAAAGACCATGGCTGTCAAGAGCCGCAATCTGCCAGCAAATCCGGTGCATCAGGCCGATTTCCGAACTTCCTTTACCTTGCCGGAATCCCCATCCTCGCTCCTGGTGTTGAACAGGTGGATCACGCCATCCTTGTTCATCTTGTTGATCACTGCCAGCGTAATGGGCAGTCCAAACAGGCCCACGCCGCCCATCAGCGAACTGCCGATCACCATGGACATGATGGTTACCAGCGGATGCAGCCCCACCTGCTTGCCCACAATCTTGGGCTCCACAATGTTGCGCACCACCGTGATCACGATGTAGAGCAGCGCGAGGCCGATGCCGTTGGTGGTATTGCCAATCAGGAAGCTGATGATCGTCCAGGGAATCAGCACGCCGCCGCAGCCCACCACCGGCAGGATATCAAATATGGCAATCAGGCCGGCGATCAGGAAGGGATTCCGAAAGCCGATGATCAAAAATCCCACGCTCAGCTCCGAGAAGGTGATCAGCAGGATCAGGCCGTAGGAAACCACAAACTGGCGGATCGTCGCGCCAGACTGAAGCACGGCCTTGTGAGCAAGGTCGCTGCCGCGGCTGGAAAGCTGCTGGTAGATAAAGCCGGTGATCTTGTCCCAGTCAAAGAGCATGAAGAGCGTCGAAACGATGCAGATAATCACGCTGATCAGCACAGAGGGCAGTGAAAAGGCAAAGTTGCCCGCCATGCCCAGCATCCGCGTGGAAAGGGATGTGATGTCCGAACCCAAGTGGTTCAGCAGCTCGTCCACCGAAAAATCCACCTCTATGTTCAGCTCCATCAGCCATCCCGTGATCCATTCGCCCAGCTCCCTGAGGGCAGGCATCAGCGTCTGGCTCCACAGGCCCGGAAGCGAAATCAGGAAATTGGTAGCAACATCCAATATGCGGTTAAACAATATAATGCCCAGCAAGGCAATCAGCAGGTAAAACAGCACCGTGATCACCAGGCCCGTGGGCTTGCGCGGCATCCTCAGCCGCGTATTAAAAAACCGGAGCAGCGGCCGCAGGATTGCCGCGCAAACCGCCGCAATCACAAAGGGCATCAGCGCCGACAGCGCATAACGAATCACCACCACAACAATCGTGGCGATCACAACGAAATATGCAAGGTTGATCAAAAATCGCTTCCTGCGGGCTACAACATCCATTTCGCTCATATGTATCTCCTAAATCCTGAAAAAGCACCACTTTTCGCATCAAGTCAATGGAAACCGGCCGAAACTTCAGCCAAAGTTCCCCTATACCAATTATATCACTAAATCGCCAATATGAAAAGGATTTGCATAAAAAAACTCAGGCGCGCGAAAACTGCTCACATAACAAAAAGGACCAACCTTACGGTTGATCCTGATGGTGGAGCATATGAGACTCGATTCTCGCCTGCGGGCTCGGTCAGGGCAGGCTCTGCGGTCCACTGGACCGCATTCACTCCCTGCCCTTCGAGTCCCATAGATAAAGAAAGAACCAAGCAAATGCTTGGTTCTTATGGTGGAGCATATGGGACTCGAACCCATGACCTCTACACTGCCAGTGTAGCGCTCTAGCCAACTGAGCTAATGCCCCATGTTCGCTCGGAACAGATATTATTATAGCACAACAGGCATGGTTTGTAAAGCCCTTTTTTCCATTTTCCGCAAAAAAATTGAAAAAGCGAGGCTTCGAAACCGAAGCCTCGCCATAGGATACTCTTACTTGGCCTTCTTGCTCTTCATGGAACGCAGTCCATGCAGAACCAGTGCCAGGGCAATAACGCCGTAGGAGATGAACACGCGGAAGTATTCACCGATCTGCGCATCGCCGAAGAGGGCCTTGCCCGCCTCGGGAGCAACGATGAACAGCGTGTGAAACAGGATGCAGCCGAGGATGGCCTGGGCGTTGGTTGCGCGCACGATGGAAGCGCCGCCAACCAGGATGGCTGCGCCGGCATAGAGGCCGACCTGCTCATGTGCGCCGTAGGTCTGGAACACGCCGAAGTTCTGCACGAAGATCAGCTGGCCCCAGGCTGCGAGCACGGTGGAAATGGTGATGGCGATCAGGCGGACGCGGTCCACATTGATGCCGGAAGCGTTGGCAACGGTCCTGTTCTGGCCGACTGCGCGGAACTGCTGGCCCAGGCGGGTGCGCATGATGGCAACATTGAACAGGCACAGCAGGGCGATCACGAAGAAGGTGACCATCGGGATGCGGATGGTGTTGAAGATGCCGTTGATTACCGGGATGTGGTATACGGCAACAGCCGCCACGGTGGCAACGATGGTTGCGATGGTCTTTTTCTTATGGTTCGTCTTTTTCAGCAGCAGCGCCAGCATGCTGAACACCACAACCAGCGCGGCGCAGAGATACAGGGCGCTGGTGAAATCCAGGCGCCAGAGGCCGTCAAGGGCATACTTGATGCCATGGAGCTCGATGGTATTGGCGACGCCGGTGGAACCCTTGATAACCAGGCCATCCGTCTTGAGCGGGATCAGGTTGCCGAAGATGAACAGGAACAGCAGCTGGTAGAGACCATTGGCAAAGTAGCCGAGGATCATACCACCGATCATTTCCTGGCCCTTCATCTTGTTCAGCAGCTTGCCGATCAGGAATCCGAATACAGCAGCGATCGGCACGGTCATCAGCGCAGCAACCAGGAAGCCGCCAATGCCCGGAATCTGCCACTCCGTAACCCACAGCGCGGAAATCTGGGCGGCCATGGCGCCGATGGTGATGGCGAAGTTAATGCCCATGCCCGCTACGATCGGAATGATCAGCGCGAGTACGAGGAAGGCATTGCGGGTCAGTCTACCGAAGAGCTCATAGGCCACATAGGACAGGGACTGTCCGGAGTAGGCAAGGCAGACGATGCACAGTGCAACGAACAGAATCGTTACAGCATTCTCGCGAATGATGGAGCGGATATCTTTCTTATGCACGAGAGTCACCTCCAGACTTGGTGAGCGCATAGAGAATGATGCCGTTGGAAATCAGAATGCGCATGGTTTCAGAGATCGTGGACTGGGGAACCAGCGCATTTGCGACCGGCATACCCAGGGTAAGCACGCCCTGGAACAGGAAGGTACCAATGATAACATGGCTGATCTTGCAGCGGGAGGTGCTCGCGCCGCCGATCAGGATTGCGGAAGCCGCTACGAAGCCCATCTGGCGGGGCGCGGCGTAGAGCTGCATGAAGCCGTAGCTCTGGGAATATACCAGGATGCCCAGCGCGCCCAGCATGGTGGAAAGCACGGTACCGATGGTGCGCATCTTGTCCACATTGGTGCCGGTAGCCTCGGCAAAGCGCTGGTTGGTGCCGACCGCGCGCATGGCCACGCCCGTCTTGGAGCGGGTGAACAGCCATACCAGGAAGCAGCACAGGATCATGAACAGCAGCAAGCCGGTGGGAACGGTGAAGCCGCCGATCTTGAATGCCAGGAAGTCGTCCAGCAGGTGACCGAAACTGGAATCCATGGAAAGGGTGTTGCGCAGGCCGGTACCAAGGGGCCATCTCAGCTCCAGGGAATAGAAGGGCAGTACCAGCCAGGCGATACACATCAGGGATACGATGGAATAACCAACGTAAGTGGTAACGGACATCTCGCTGCCCTTCAGGCGGTTGAGCAGCTTGGCATAGAGCCAGCCGGCGATGGCTGCGAAGGCCATACCCACAACGCTGGAGAAGATGAATGCCCACCAGCCGGAGAACTGGTACTCGATGGCCATCAGGCCGCCGATCAGGCCGCATACGATGCCGATCGGGAGACCCAGGTTCAGGCCGATGCCGCTCTGGATGCCCGGCACCATGGCCAGCACCAGGATGGCGTTCATACCCAGGCGAACCAAGGTGTTGCTCATCAGGCCAGTCAGGGGCAGGTCGCAAACCAGGGCAATAATGCACAGCAGGATGAAGAAGAAGCCGATGATCAGGCGCGGAATGCCCAGCGCCTTCACGATCTGGGTGTAGAAGAGCACGATCAGGGCCAGCACCACCAGGCCGACGCCCACGTAAATCAGGTCGTCGCCGTAGCGGGTCACGCTGGACATCAGGCCGCCTGCAGCCTCTGCACCGCCGCGGGATGCGTAGCGGTCGTAGCGGGATGCGAAATCATCCTTCGGCTGGGCAACGATCTCATAGATGGTGCCCTTGAGGGTGTTGACGGCATCCTCGTCCAGCGCCTCGTAGAGCTTCATCAGCTCGGCGCCGACGGCCACGTACTTCTCGTCCGCAGCAGCCATCAGTTCGTTCATCTTTTCGGTGGCAACGAAGCCGGAGAGGTCCACTGCGGGCTCTTCCGCCATCATTGCGGCGTCGAGGTCGGCCTCGGACATGTTGGAGGTGTCCTCAGCAACTTCTTCCTCTTCGATTGCGCCGGATGCTTCCATCTCAGCGATGTAGGCTTCCTGGGCGATTGCCAGCTCATTGTAGTAAGCAAGGAGCGCGGCGTTCAGCTCGGACAGTGCAGCATCGATGCCGGTGGTATCGGCGCTTGCATAGTCCAGCATGTTTGCGGAGGAGTTGGCGCGCGCCTCTTCCTCTGCCTTGGCAACGGCGTCGCGGATGGCGGACATTCCGCCGCCGGCTGCCTTTACCTCTGCGCGGGCCTTATCGGCCGCGATCTTCACATAGGATTCAACGGCGCCTTCACCGGTGGCAACCAGAACCGCACGATCACGCATGGCTGCGAGATAGGCAGCGCCGCTTGCACCGCCGCGCTGGCTCATGCCAACGACGCCCATGATGATCAACACAAGCGCAAGAACGAGAATCGCCGCGGATGCGATGACCTTTACGCCCTTCTTCATTCAGCAACGCCTCCCTTCTTCTCGGGTTTGATGCCGGACATCGCCAGACCGAAGTCTGCGGCGCTGTCGTTGGCCTTGAGTACGTCTACAACCTTGCCCTCAGATACAACCGCGATGCGGCTGCAGATGGAGCGCAGCTCCATCAGCTCGGAGGAAACCATGACGATGGTCATGCCCTGTTCCTCATTGAGCTTTACCAGGGTTTCCAGAACCAGCTTCTTGGCGCCGATATCGATGCCGCGGGTGGGCTCGGAAACAAAGAGCAGCTTGGGGTTCATCAGCAGGGCGCGAGCGATGCACACCTTCTGCTGGTTGCCGCCGGACAGGGTGCCGGTGTGCTGCAGGGCGGAGGTACAGCGGATGTCCAGACCCTTGATCATATCGTTGGCGGTCTCACGAATCTTGCCGGAATCGCGCAGGGTGAAGAAGCCGTACTTCTTCAGGTATTCGCCCTTGATCTGCATGGCATTATACACCATGTTATCCTCGATGGACTGGTCCAGCAGCAGGCCTACGCCGCGGCGGTCCTCGGAAACCATGGCCATGCCGCTCTGCAGTGCCTTGCGGGGATCGCCCAGCTCATGCTTCTGGCCGAAGAACTCCACCTCGCCGCTGGCGGGATAGAGGCCCATGAGGCCGTTGGGAATGCCGATCTTGCCCTGGCCGGCCAGGCCGCCGATACCAAAGATTTCGCCTTCGTATACCTTCAGGTCCACGCCCTTCACTTCTTCACCGGGCATGGCAACCTTCAGGTTCTTAACTTCAAGAGCAACATTGGCAGAATGGGTCTTGCCCACATGGGCAGCGTCCACAATGCTCACGCCCTCGCGGCCAACCATCAGCTCGGCCAGCACGGATGCGTTCAGTTCGCTCTTCTGGTAGCCCCTGGTGATTCGGCCACCGCTGATCTTTTCAGCCAGCTTGCCGTCGCCCAGGGTGGAAGAAGTGCCATCGGCCAGGTTGATCTGGCCATCGCGCAGGGTAGCAACCAGCTTACCGTCGCGCAGCACGGTAACTGCATCAGAGGCTTCGATAACTTCATCCAGGCGGTGGGTGATGAAGATAATCGCAATGCCGCTTGCAGCAATCTGCTTCATAACCTTGATGAGCTGGTCTGCCTCGGACTCGGTGAGTACTGCGGTGGGCTCATCAAATACCAGCAGCTTGATGCCTTTTTTATCAATTTCGCGGGCGATCTCGATAAACTGCATGTAGCCGACGGGCATGCCCTGCACCAGCGCATACTCATCAATGCCCATGCCAACGCTGTCGAGCGCCTTGCGGGCGTCCGCCGCCATGGCCTTCATGTCCAGATTCTCCAGGCTCTTGCCGAAGATCTTGGAAGCGATGGTAGGCGTGGTAATTTCACGATTGAGTTTGATATTTTCAGTGATGGTAAAACCCGGCAGCAGCATGAATTCCTGGTGAACCATGCCGATACCCTTATCCATGGCGTCGTGGGGAGACTTGATATGCGTCTCCTCGCCATCGAGGGAAACCTTGCCCTCAAAGCCGCCGGTCGAATGGATTACCGGCATACCGAAAAGAACGTTCATCAACGTCGATTTGCCTGCACCGTTTTCACCGAGCAGAGCGTGGATTTCACCGGGGCGTACGGAAAGGGAAACATCGCTCAGAACGGTGTTTTCGCCGTAACGCTTGGTGATGTTCTGCATTTGCAGCACGTATTCTGCGCCCAAATTTCTTACCTCCTCATGCATAGGGGACCCTTCCCCTTCGAAAATAAATTGCCCCCCATGTCATGGAAACAGGCTCGCCCGCAATGGGCGAGCCGTTTCCGAATGGCTTGTGCCTCAGAAAAGCTCAATTCAGAGTTCTCTTATGGGCATACCGTCATCCGCTTACAGGTAGTCTGCGAAGTCTACGGGAGCAAGCAGGATGGTGTAGTAGTTGTCGTAGGTCACGCCAGCAGCGTCGGTGTAGTTGGCAATAACTGCGCCGTCGATCTTGGCATTCAGCAGCTCAGCCAGGGCGGCTGCATCGTTCTTGGAGGTGATTTCGCCATTGATGTAGCCAGCAGCGTACTCAACGCCAACTTCGATCATGGTCATAGCAACAGGGGATGCCCAGGTGCTGTAACGGCCAACTGCATCGTGCTCCTGCAGGGCGGCTGCGATTGCCTTCAGAGCGGCTTCATCATCGCCCAGACCCAGCTCGAGGCCGAGGGTTGCGGGGAATGCATGATAGTGAGACGGGCAGAAGGGCTGCGGATAGTAGGCGTTGGGCTGGTCCAGAATAGCAGTCTGCAGGGAAGGCTGCATGCCGCAGTTGGTGGTGAAGAAGGCTACCTTCTTGCCAGCGTAGGTTTCCATCTGACGCGGAACGTCTTCCAGGATGAACTGCTGGGAAGCGGAGGGGCCTGCTTCTGCGGTCGGGTCGGGAGCGGTTACGTCAACCAGCTCGATGCCCAGAGCTTCGGCATTTGCCTTGAGCAGCTCATGACGGCCAACGATCAGCTCCATGGCCATGTGGCGGGGGAAGGAGTAGTGAATGAACACTTCGATGCCCCACTCGGCGCACTTTTCCATGATGGTGTCGCCCTGAGCGACTTCATCAGCGTACATTACGATGTCAGAAGCGGCAGAGATAACGCCCGGGTCTTCCTGGGGAGTGCCAGCGATGAAGAGGATGTCGTCACGGCCGAGCTCTTCCTTGATCTTGGTGAAGCCGGCGGTTGCGCCCGGAACTGCCTGGCACATTACGATAGCCTTGACTTCCGGATCGGAAGCGAAAGCAACCAGCTTGGAAATGGTGGTTTCCATCTCAGCCATGAAGCTGTCCGGATAGGTGTCGGTGATGATGTGTTCTGCGCCCCAGGTCTCAACGGCCTTTTCGGCTGCGCGGAATTCCTCTTCACCCTGGGTAACGGTACCGGTCAGGATAGCAACCTTCCAGTTTGCAGCTTCGGCGGAAGCTACGGTAGCGATGCCCAGAACCATGATGATGGCCAGGACGAGGCTAAGCATTTTCTTCATTTGAGTTTCCCTCCTATAAATTTTTCCCTATATCAAGATGCTATGCATCCGGGAACCGCTTTCCCGCATCTGCCGTCATGGTGAAGAACCATTATTTCTTTGTTCCATAAATGGAACAAAGAACGGCATATGCCGTTGCAATTTTATCTCATTATGCGCCGCCGGGCAGGGCTGCCCGCAACGCGAACGTTTCTGTAAAAATCCCGCTGATTATAGGGGATTAATAGATTTATTATAACATTGCTTTATCCCCCAGTCAAGAGATTTTGACGCAAATCCGCACTTTTTTGGTATTATTTACGCGCAAACTGGGGCATTTCCGGCAAGTTCTGCATTTTTCATTTGCCCTTCATCCAAAAATTTCGTTTTTCGCCCGCCATGCCCCCTGTTGAAAAATCCCTCCCATTGGGATATAATGGTAGGCATCAAACCGAAAGAAGGAAAAAAACGTGTTTACCGCAGATGCGCATTGCGATACCCTGTACAACCAAATCGTTCACAGCTATAAGCCCGAGGACTGCGTGGTAACCATGGACCGCCTCCGCGACGGCAACGTGGGCCTGCAAACCTTCGCCATGTTCACCAGCTTCCGCCGCCCGGATCCCTATGCCGACGGCGTGGCCATGAAGGAGCTCTACAAAACCCTGCCCCTTCCCCGCTTGGACGGCAAGCTGCCGGATTCGGTTCCCACCGTGCCCAGCGCCATCCTCTCCTGCGAGGGCGGCGAAATGTTCCAGGGCAAAATGGAGCGCCTTGCGGAGTTTGATGATGACGTCCACCTGCGCCTCATCGCCCTCACCTGGAATTATGAAAATGAAATCGGCCATCCCGCCAAGCTGGGTCCGGAGCCTGGCCTCAAGCCCTTCGGCATCGAATTTTTGAAGGAAATGGACCGCCGCGGCATCTGCGCCGACGTTTCCCACCTGAACGAAGCCGGCTTCTGGGATGTAATCAAGCATGCCCAGGTTCCGCCGGTGGCCTCCCATTCCAATTGCCGCTGGCTCTGCGATCATCCCCGCAACCTCTGGAAGGACCAGGTCAAGGCCCTCATCGAACGCCGCGGCTTCATCGGCATCAATTTCTACGGCGAATTCCTCGCCTCCGGCCGCCCCAGCACCCTGGATGATGTGCTGCGCAATATCGATGAAATCTGCGCCCTCGGCGGCGAGGATGTAGTTGGCTTCGGCTCCGATTTTGACGGCATCGAAGTCTGGCCCGAAGGCCTCGGCCATCCCGGCGATTTCCCGGCCCTCATCGATCTGCTGCGCCGCCACGGCTATAAGCAGGAACAGCTGGAAAAAATTGCCGGCCTGAATTTCTGGCGCGTGCTGAAGGAAGCCGAAGCCATGGCAGAAAAATAAGCCCTTCCTGTTTTCGAATCCCGCAGATAAATCAAACTCGACTTGCGCCTCCCTTTGTGGTACAATACTTTTGTATTGGCCCATCGGGAGGCATTTTTTACATGCCTCCGCCGGAGTTTATAGTGAATTCATGGAAACAGATATAATGGTATTAAATATGAAGAAAACCATCGGAATCCTTGCCCATGTGGATGCGGGCAAGACCACCTTCTCCGAGCAGGTGCTCTACCGCACCGGCGCGATCCGCAGTCCCGGCCGCGTAGACCACCGGGACGCCTTCCTCGACCTGCATCCCATTGAGCGGGAGCGCGGCATCACCGTATTCTCCGACCAGGCGGTGTTTGATATCGGCCCGAACCGCTATTTCTGGCTGGACACCCCCGGCCACACCGATTTTGCCAGCGAGATGGAGCGCGTGCTCCCCACGCTGGATTTTGCTGTGCTCATCATCAGCTGTGTGGAGGGTGTGGAGAGCCACTCCGAAACCATATGGCGCTTGCTGGAGGAATATGGCGTTCCGGCGATGATCTTCGTGAACAAGACAGACCGTCCGGAGGCCGATTTTGACCGCTGCTTAAGCGAAATGAAGCGCCTTTTGAGCCCGGATATCTGTGACCTGCGGGGCTTTGACGGCGCGAAAATGGATGAAAGCGCCATCGAAGCCGTGGCCGAGCGGGATGAAGCCCTCCTCGACCGCCTCATGGAAGATGATTACGCCTTCGAAGCATGGCGCATGGGCCTCGCCCGGCAGCTCCGGGAGCGGAAAATCTTCCCCGCCTTCGCAGGCGCAGCCCTGCAGGGCGAGGGCATCGAGCCGTTTTTGCGGGCCATGGATTCCATCACCGATACGGATTACCAGGAAAAGGCCGCCCTTCCCTTCGCCGCCCGGGTTTACAAAATCCGCCACGACGCGCAGGGAACCCGGCAGGTTTACCTGAAGATCGCCCAGGGCAGCCTGCGGGTGAAGGATGAAATCGAAACCGCCGCAGGCAGCTGCAAGCTGAACGACCTTAAACTTCGCCATGGCGGCAAGTTCATACCCGTTTCCTCGGCGGAGGCGGGCGACCTCGTCTGCTGCTCCGGCCTTGCGGATGTGATCCCCGGCGATGGTCTCGGCGAAATGAAGTCCCTCCGCGGCGGTATGCACACCGAACCCATGCTGGAGGTTTCCGTCATCGCCAGCCCCGCGCTGCCGGGGACGAAGCTGATGCAGGCTCTGCGCATCCTCGAAGCCGAGGACCCGGCCCTTTCTGTGAAGCACAATTCCCGCAGCGGCGAATTCTCCCTGCGGGTAATGGGCGGCATCCAGACGGAAATCCTCGCCCGAATCGCAAAGGAGCGCTTCGATATCGATCTATCCTTCGGCCCGCCGCGCATACTCTACATGGAAACCATCGCCTCTCCCTCCATCGGCATCGGGCATTATGAGCCCCTCAAGCACTATGCCGAGGTGTGGCTCCGGCTGGTTCCCACCGGTCCCGGCAGCGGCGTCAGCTTCGAGAGCAAATGCCATGTGGATGATCTCGCCCTCAACTGGCAGCGGCTGATCGAAACCCATGTGTTCGAGCGCACTCATCCCGGCGTGCTCACCGGCGCGCCGCTTACGGATGTGCGCATGGAGCTTCTCGCCGGCCGCGCGCACCTCAAGCACACCGAGGGCGGCGACTTCCGCGAAAGCACCTACCGAGCCATCCGCAACGCGCTGATGTACGCGGAAAACGTGCTGCTGGAGCCCGTCTGCCGCTTCTCCCTGCGCATGCCCGCCGATTGCTATGGAAAAATTGCCGGCGACCTCACCCGCATGCAGGCGGATGTTGCGCCGCCCCAGTCCGCAGGCGAATGGATGCTGGTGGAGGGCGAATGCCCCTACCGCAGCTTCGCCGATTACCCGGAAGCCTTCCGCGCCGCCACCCACGGCCGCGGAAGCCTGAATATGCGCCTGAGCCGCTACGCCCCGGCGCCGGACCCCGGCCCCATCGTGGAAGCGGCAGGCTACAACCCGCTGGAGGAGGACAGCCCGGATTCCGTGTTCTGCTCCCACGGCGCGGGCCATGTGGTGCCCTGGAATGAAGTGCGGCAAAACGCCCATTGCAATCCAGAGGTTAATTTCTAAGCCCAGTACCCACAGGAGGTGGAAAATATGAACAATCCCAAATCCAAGAGGGATCTCCGCGCATACCGCCTGATCGCCTTCGGCGTAATCCTCTACGCCATCATCATGAACCTGAGCAGCGTAGGCAGCGGCATCCGGGCCGTGCTCGGCATGCTCACCCCCATCATCCTCGGCTGCATCATTGCGCTGGTGCTGGATGTGCCCATGCATGGCTTTGAAAACCTGATCCTGAAGCTAGACAGGAAAAAGCGCACCTCCGGCAAGTTCCGGGATGTCGTCTCCCTGGTGCTGGCCATCATCGTGCTGCCGCTGATCCTGTTCGTGCTGCTCAAGTTCGTCATTCCCCAGTTTTACAACGCCATCACCAATGTGATCAACATCGTGATCGCCAACGAGGATAAGATCACCGCCTTCGTATCGAAGATCGGCATCGAAGCCCAGTTCGTATCCGATACGCTGGATGAAATCATCGGCTGGGTCACCCAGAACCTGGGCATGCTCACCGGCCAGGCCATCTCCACGGTGATGTCCGTGTTCTCCTCGGTAACGGATGTGGTGCTCGGCCTGATCCTCGCCATCTATCTCCTCGCCGATAAAACCGCCATCAAGCGCCGCGCCGCCCGGGTGGTGCGCGCCTTCCTGCCGGAGCGCGGCTCGAAAAATGTGCTGCGCTGGGGCCCCATGTTCATCTCCACCTTCCGCACCTTCCTTGCACGCCAGTGCCTGGAGGCGCTCATCCTGGGGCTGATCCTGCTGGCCTGCATGCTCATCTTCGGCATCCCCTATGCGCTCACCATCGCCTGCATGACCGCCATCCTCGCCCTCATCCCCTATATCGGCGCATACATCTCCCTGGCCGTGGGCGTGGTGCTGGTGGTCACGGTATCCCCGCTGAAGGCGCTGATCTTCGCCATCATCTTCCTGGTCGCCCAGCAGGTGGAGGGCAATGTGATCTATCCCAAGGTTGTGGGCGCTTCCGTGGGCCTGCCCGCCTATGTCACCCTGTCCGCCGTGGTCATCGGCGGTGCGATCGCGGGCATCGCGGGCATGTTCTTCATCATCCCCGTGGTCTCCGTCGCCTATGTCCTGCTGCGCGAGGTTGTGCAGAAGCGCAATGCGGAAAAGGATGCCCTCAGCGAAGTTTCTGAAACCGGCGTGTAATTCCCCGAATCCGGATCATATTGGTCCGGATTTTTATATTTAGGAAAATACCGCGCGGTTTTTCAGGAATCCTCAGATTTTCCGGTAGAATATTCCATGTTTTTTCAGCAATACGCAGGAATTTACAGGCATACCGTAGAAAAATAAAAAGTGGGAATTTTCCATTTCGGAAGGTGAACGCATGCCTCGATCCATAAAAACGGCTGTGGCCGCCGCTGCGCCTGCGTCCGTTCGCAGGCAGGTCAGCTGCTCGCTCGCCGCATCCGGCGTGGAGCTTGTGTGCATGGCTGCCGACGGGGCGGCCGCGCTGGAGGCCCTGCGCAGCCATCGGCCCGATCTGCTGCTATGCGATCTGGAGCTCCCGGTGCTGGATGGCCCCGCTTTGGCGGAGCGCGCGCTGCTGGACAGGAACCTGCCGGTCCGTCCGCGCTGCATCCTGCTGCATCACCCGGAATTTTTGCCGCCCGCTTTGGATAAGCTGGAAGAAATGGGCGTACTGCTGCTGGAAAAGCCGCTGAATGGCAATCAGCTTTCCGCAGCCGTTCGCCGCCTGGAACCCACGCCGCCCGCCTTCCCCGCCGAGGAAGAAGCGCTGGCCTCCCGGCTCCTCACCGAGCTCGGTGTGCCGGAGCACCTGGGGCGCAGCTGCCTCAAAACCGCCGTGCTGCTCTGCGCCGGGGATGAGCGCTTCCGCCATAACCTGCTGAACCGCCTCTACCCCGCCGTTGGAGAAATCTGCGGCGCAACTGCCGCGCAGGCGGAGCGTGCCATGCGCCACGCCATCGGCCTCGCCTGGCAGAGCAACCAATTTGAAAACCAATACCGTATCTTCGCCGATACGGTAGACGCGGGCCGCGGTCAGCCCACTTGCGGGGAAATGATTTCGCGCCTGGCGGATATACTACGTCTGGAGGGATAAACGTGAAGAAAATGAAGCGAGTTGTTCTCATCGTGCTGGACGGCGTGGGCGCCGGTTGGCAGCGCGATGCCGCGAAATACGGCGACCAGGGCGCAGACACGCTGGGCCATGTCATCGCCGAGGAACACCCCGATATTCCGAACCTCACAGAGCTGGGGCTTTTGAAAACCATCGATATGCATCCGCTGGGAGAGGATGAGCCCATCGGCTGCTACGGCATCATGAACGAGGCCGCCGCCGGCAAGGATACCACCACCGGCCACTGGGAAATCGCAGGCCTCACCCTGGATAAGCCCTTCCCCACCTATCCGAAGGGCTTCCCCAAGGAGCTGATTGAAGCCTTCGAGCGGGAAACCGGCATGGAAACCATCGGCAACAAGCCCGCGTCCGGCACCGCCATCATCGAAGAGCTGGGCCCGGAGCACATTACCACCGGCAAGCTCATCGTCTACACCTCGGCAGACAGTGTGTTCCAGATTGCCGCCCACGAGGCCATCGTGCCGCCCACCGAGCTCTGGCACATCTGCCGCATCGCCCGCCGCCTCCTCAAGGGCGAGCACAATGTGGGCCGGGTCATCGCCCGCCCCTTCATCGGCAACCCCGGTTCCTTCGTGCGCACCGGCAACCGCCGCGATTTTTCCGTGGATCCCGTGGGCCAGACCATGCTGGATGTCATCAAGAACAACGGCATGGATGTGCTGGGCGTGGGTAAGATTGAAGATATCTTCAACCACCGCGGCCTCACCCATTCCAACCACGCCGCTGGCAACCCTGCCTGCACCGACGCCATCATCGAATACCTGCAGAAGGACAACTGGAAGGGCCTGCTCTTCGCCAACCTGGTGGATACCGATATGCTCTACGGCCACCGCAACGATATCAAGGGCTTCGCCAAGTGCCTCGAGGACTTTGACAAGCGCCTGCCCGAGATTCTCAAGCTCCTGGGCGACGACGGCATGCTCATCATCACCGCCGACCACGGCTGCGATCCCGCCTACCCCACCACCGACCATACCCGCGAAAAGGTGCCGGTGCTGGCATGGGGTCTCGGCCTCGAGGAAGGCGTGAACCTCGGCGAGCGCAAGACCTTCGCGGATGTCTCCGCCACCGTGCTCGAAGCCCTCGGCTGCAAGGAAAAGCTGGACGGCGCTTCCTTCTACGGCGATATCGCGCTGGAGGAGTAAGGCGCGGCATTGGGGCTACGCTGGGGGACGCTGTCCCCCACGCCCCCTGCCAAGGGGAATCATTCCCCTTGGAACCCTCAGAATAAGGCACGCATTGCGTGCCTTTTATTTTATGAAAAACGCGCCGCCCTCCGGCGCGTTTTGTTTTGTGCGGGGTCCAGGGGGAGGCTCTCCCCCTGGCGGATTCTTAATGCAGCGCCTTAAGCAGGGTACAGGGACAGCGTCCCTGTCAATTCCTCACTCCTTCTTTCGCCCCTCTTCCGCACATTTTACCAAAAAAACACTTGAAAACCACTTGTTATTCCACCCACTATGGGGTAAAATAATATCGTAATCTGGGTAGTTTGGATTTCATCCGGCGCCCCGCTAATATTAGGAGGTTTTTATCATGGCTGTTAAAGTTGCTATTAATGGTTTCGGCCGTATCGGTCGTCTTGCTTTCCGTCAGATGTTCGGCGCTGAAGGCTACGAAGTAGTTGCCATCAACGACCTGACTTCCCCCAAGATGCTGGCTCACCTGCTCAAGTACGACTCCACCCAGGGCAATTACGCTGCTCAGGGCCACGTTGTTGAAGCTGGCGAAGACTACATCGTAGTCGACGGCAAGAAGATCACCATCTACGCCAAGGCCAACGCAGCTGAGCTGCCCTGGGGCGAGCTGGGTGTTGACGTAGTTCTCGAGTGCACTGGCTTCTACACCAGCAAGGCCAAGGCTCAGGCTCACGTAGACGCAGGCGCCCGCAAGGTCGTTATCTCCGCTCCCGCCGGCAACGATCTGCCTACCATCGTTTACAATGTAAACCACACCACCCTCAAGGCTGATGACACCATCATCTCCGCAGCTTCCTGCACCACCAACTGCCTGGCTCCCATGGCTAAGGCTCTGAACGACTTGGCTCCCATCGAGTCCGGTATCATGTGCACCATCCACGCTTACACCGGCGACCAGATGATCCTGGACGGCCCGCAGCGCAAGGGTGACCTCCGTCGCTCCCGCGCAGGCGCGATCAACATCGTTCCCAACAGCACCGGCGCAGCCAAGGCTATCGGCCTGGTTATCCCCGAGCTGAACGGCAAGCTGATCGGCGC
>JAFUPT010000064.1 GCA_017481065.1 Clostridia bacterium
ATTTCCACATGCCCCAGGTTCCCGTTCGCCACATGGCACACATATACCTCGTGCCCCTGCTTCACATACTTCGCCAGGGTGCCGTAGCATGCGATCTCCAGATCATCCGGATGGCACCCGATTGCCAGTATTCTCATGGTAAAATTCGCCTCCTGAATGGAATGGGCAGATGGCTCAAGCGCACCCCGGCCGGAAATGGCGGCTGGGGTGCGGCTCTGCCGTGTTATTTTTTCTTAGTAGCCAACCTTCTCCCAGCAATCGAAGGGAGCGGCCAGATCATCGGAAACCAGAACCTCCGTGGGCATCAGCTGCAGCATGCTGCTCGGGATTTCCGGGCATACCGGGCCATGCAGCACCAGACGGCTGGTCATCCGCTGCCAGCTGGAGAAGGTGCCGTTGGTCATCAGCGCATGCACTTCAATGCGCTTGCGGGCACGCAGCACATCCACCGGGCCGATCGTTGCGGCCTTCGGCGGTACTGCCTGCATGTAGCCGCTCTGGCCGAACACGCCGTGCAGGCTGTTCTGCGCCACCGTCAGCGGATGCAGGGTCACAATCTTTGCTTCCTGGGTGAGATAATACTTCTTGTATTCCTCGATGTACTTATCCATCGCGGCCTTGTCTTCCAGGTATTCCTTCTTGAAGACCACCTCGCTGGGCATGAAGTCCGGCACCGGGTCGATGAAGGCCATGTGGCCCGTCCAGCCCGGGGAGGAGGAGCAGATGTTTGCGCCCTTGCCCTCGGTGATATCGTTCAGAATCTTGGAATAGCTGCCGATGTTCTTCGTGGTGGGATAATATACGTTCTCCAGCGGCATGCGCAGGTCCTCATCGATCTGCGCCCAGAAATACTTCAGCATGCTGTGCGCAAAGCCTGCCTGGTAGGTCTCCGGAGCGATGTTGCCATCCTCGTCGGCCCACTCGTCCATGGCGAACAGGTTCACATGCTTGCAGTCGATCTTATACATGTTGATCAGGCGGGCAAGCGGGATGTAGGTATCCGGCTCCGGGTTGCCCAGGATCAGCGTGCACTTCTCGCCGCGAGCGGCGGTATCCTTGATCTCGGTGAACAGGCTGGCGATCAGCACCGGATGCGGATTCATCATTACATGAATGTTGAATTCCGGATGGGTCCAATGGTTGATGTGCTTCTCCAGGTCTACGCCCGAAATCTTCCGCAGGCGCTCGCACACCTCGCGGTCCTTGTACGGCACATAATCGGCGCTCTTGAAGGCGAAATCGGTCGGCGGGTCGAATTTGAACTGGCTCATTTTACGGTCTCTCCTTTCAGAATTACATTCTGTACATTCATCCAATGATCCACAATGATCAAATCGGCGCGCTTGCCCACGGCGATTTCGCCGCGATCCATGAGCTTGGTGGCACGCGCGGGATTATAAGAGGCGAACTTGAACACATCCACGATGGAAGCGCCGGTATGCTTCATCATGTTGCGGCAGGCGATATCGAGGGTGAGCTTGGAGCCCGCAATTTCGCCGGCATGATCGAAGTTGATATCGTATACGCCGTCATATCCGGGCGGGATGGGGCCATCGGCGGCGTAGCAATCGGAGATGAGGATGATGCGGTCATCTCCCTTGATGCGGCGCACGAGGCGCAGCATGTAGGGGTCCACATGGATGCCGCGGCTATCGCAGATGAGCTCGGCATAGATTTCCCGGTTGTAATTCACGGCTTCATCCACGCACACGCCCCTGCACTCGGGATAGAGCTCGATGGTGCCGGTGGCATTGGTGTGGTGGGTGCCGATGCGCAGGCCATAGGGAACCAGGGCCTCCACCTGCTGGGGAGTGGCTTCGCTGTGGGCCACGGTGAACACGGCCTCGGGATTCTTGCGCTTTACATCCAGCACGAAGTCTTTGATATTCTCTCGTTCCGGCGCGAGGCACCATGCCCTTGCGATATCCCAGCCCGCTTCGATGATGGGCATATACTTTTCGGGGTCGACGGGGCCGTTCCAGGGATTGGATTCGCGGTCGCAGCCGAATTTGGGATTCATGTAAGGGCCTTCCATGTACACGCCGCCGATGTTTCCGCAGGCCGGGTCTTCCATGGCCTTGCGGAGGATGGCCAGGTTATCCACGAAGCCCTGGGTATCGAGGCTGAAATAGAGGGCGGGATAGAGGGTGGTGGTGCCATGGTTGAGATGATGGCGCGCGGCGGTGGGGGCGTCCTCGGTGAAGAACACGCCGTCGCCCGCGTGGGTATGGATATCGATCAGGCCCGGACCCACGAACTGGCCCTGGGCATTGATCACTTCGCAGCCCTCCGGAACCTGGAAAGTGCGCATTTCACCGAAGGAATGGATCTTGCCATCCTCGATAACGATGGCGGCCTCCGGAATCAGGTGGTCCCGCATGACGAGCACCGCATTGATAATTGCCAACATTGATTTATCCTCCTTTAAGCAAACATTGATATAAGTTTGGTTTATGATTCCTATATATTTATATCAACGCTTACTTAAGACTTTGAACCAGCTTTGTTTCCGCTTCGGCGATGGATTCGGCCACGCCCGCCCGGAAGCTGGAGCTGCGGGCCTCATAGCCGCCTTCATCGTAGGCGTCCCTGGTGGGGAAATAGCCCTCGTAGCCATTGCTGATGCCCAGCACCAGCTGGGCCTTGAAGGGCGAATGGGCCTTGATGTGCAGGCCGACCTCGGTGAAGGCCTCGCCGGGAATGCCAGCCAGGCACAGCTCGCCCACCGAAAGCGCGGTCATGTTGAGCTGGAAATCATCCGGCGCATCCTTCAAATTGAGCATGCGGGTGGCCTCGGCCACCAGCGTGGTAATGCCCATGCCGCTCTCGGGGATGAGGTCCATGCGGCCCGCATCATGCCATTTCACGATCTGCTCGGCCCGGGGCAAATCCTCCGGGCGGGCCTTGTTGGCGGACACGGCCAGCGGCTCCTCGGCATATCTGAGCCTTCCATCCTCCACCGGGCGGGCCTTGGTGTAGATGCGCAGGGCTTCCCCGGCAATGGCGCGGCCCATGTGGGCGGTGTGTTCATAGCCGCCGTTCTGGTCCCATTCCGGCTTATAAACATTCACATGGTTGAGGTTTCCGCAGGCGCCGTTCAGGTACACGGCCTTCACATTGCCCAGCGCGCCCTCCAGCGTGCGGACCACGAAGCCGGGATAATCGGCGGAAAATTCCTCCACGCTGCCCATGATGGTGCCGATGGTATCCGGGTGCACCTGGAAATTCACCAGCAGGATTTCATCCGCGCCGGGGCGCACGATGCGCACGATGCGCAGGCCTTCATCCTTCTGGCCGATGGGCTCCAGAATATCCGGGTTCCAGTAGCCGGGATTGGTGCGGGTGGAGCCATCCTTCATGCGGAAGCGGCGGATGAAGCTGATGTTCTCCACCTTGCCGTCTGCACTCAGGAGGCTGGCTTCCTTCAAATCATTGAGGGCCAGCTGGGCGGCCTGCTCCATGATCTTTTCCAGCCGGGCATTGTAAACCGGGTCCGGCTCAAACATGCCGTCGCACACCTCGGGACCGGTATGGGTGTGGGTGCAATGCACAAAGAGGGCCGCGCGGTCCAGGCCAAGGTTTGCCGAGATGCGGTCGCGCATGCCATCCAGCGTGCGCTGGCGGATGCCCAGCAAATCCAGCACCAGCAGCACCGCCCGCTTCTCCCCATCGGAAAAGGCCACAGCGCTGGCATGCAGGGAATCGAGGGTTCCCTTTGCGATGCGCGGTTCATAATAGCCGGTGAGCATACAGCCCAGCGGCGGCGCGATTTCCACCCGCGCGAAGCCCGCCTTCAGCATGATTCCACCTCCGTAGTTATGCCGCTCCGGGGGATTTGCTCCCCCGAAGCGGGTCGAATGGGTTCAGTCCGGTAGATTAATATTCGCGATCCTTCAGCTGCAGATCGAAGTGGGGATCATATGCCTTTTCTTCATCGGTGTACTTGCGCAGGGTGTTTACCACCTCGCCGTTGTTCCACTTGCGGTCCACTTCACCCTCGCCGATGCCCATAACGGTTACGTTCACCTGGCGGCGGCGTGCGCGGACATGATCCCAGTCAACGAAGTAGACATGGGCGAATTCGCCGCCGTCCAGCTCGCCGTCCTTGATGGTCATCACTTCGCTGCGGCCGAAGAATACGGAGCGGAGGTGGCCATCGGTGTTCATGGAGGTGAAATCGCCGGGCTCATTCACATAGCGGCCGAACTGTGCATGGATCGGGCCGGGATGGCGATACTGATGCTCCTCGGCAAAATCGGGGATCATCTTGCGCATGATGTCCAGCAGGTCATGCTGCAGGAACTCCAGATCGAAGGAATCGATATCATGGGAGCATTCCTGAATCATGACGGAGCAGGTGGTATGGTGGGAGGAGATGGCGACGGTGCCGTGCTTTACGCCGGAAGCCTTCACGATGCCGATGATTTCCTTGGAAATGTCATGGAAGGTGGGGATCCATCCGCGGGACTGCAGCTCGATTTCCTTCTGAAAAAACTTAAATTCCATTGATAATTCCTCCTGTAAATTGATTGTATAATACCGCTCTTAGAGAACGGAGGTGACGCTTGATGCGGGGTTGAAGCCCAGCCGGGCGTTGAGGGCGAGGTAATTTTCATACTTTCGCTGGTAGATGGCCGCGCCTTCCGAATCTGCCGGGTAGCGCTTCTGGATATTCACGAAGCCGGGAATATCGGCCTCGGTAATCCTGCCGAGGGAGAGCGCCGCATTGATTGCGCAGCCCAGGGCGGTGGATTCATCCTCATCCAGGGTGCACATTTCCTTATTGCAGATATTGGCTTTGACGCCCAGCCACAGCGGGCTCTTCGCGCCGCCGCCGAGGGATACGATGCTCTCCGCCCGGATGCCATGCCGCTCCAGCAGCTCCAGATTTTCCCTCAGCAGGAAGCCTACGCCCTCCATGATGGCATGGGCCACGTCCCATTTGGTGGTATCCATGGAAAGGCCGTAGAGGCAGCCGCAGGCGAGGGGATTGTTCACGGGGCTCAGGTAGCCGGCAAAATGGGGCAGCAGGATGAGGCCGCTCTCCTTCCGGCCGCGCTCCATGATGGCGCGGTTGATCTGATCATAATCCACGCCTTCGGGCAGGAACTGGTCCCGGAACCACTTGAGCAGCACGCCTGCGGTGGAGCAGTTCGGCAATGCCAGGAAGCGGCCTTTCAGGCCGTGGCGCAGCACCAGCAGTCCATCCGCAGAACCATCGAATTCCTCCAGCGCAGCGCTGATGGCCAGCACGGTGCCGGTGGTTTCGGTGATGCGGCTGGAATCAACCGCGCCCGCGCCGATGCTGGAAGCGCACTGGTCCAGCATGCCGTTCACCACCTGCACATTTGCATGCATCCCGGTGGCGCGCCGCGCATCCGGGGAGATGCATCCCACGATGCACTGGGAATCCATGGGCTCGGGCAGCTTGGCGGCATCGATTCCGGCGAAGGCGAGCAGGCCGGAATCATAGGCATTTTTATTGATATCGAAGTAACCGGAGCAGGACAGCGCGGAATTTTCGCCCACGCGCTTTCCGGAGAGCTTGTAGATGATGTACTCCTTGATATGGAGGAAGCAGGCGGTGCTTTCATACCGTTCCGGCTGGTTCCGCTTCATCCAGCTGAGCTTGAGCACCGGCATGATGGGATCAAAGCCCGGCTCGCCGGTGATGCGATAGAAATCCTTTGCCGGGATTTCTGTGCTGAAGCGCTCAAACTCCGCCTTTGGCCGGGTATCGAGCCACACGATGGCGTTGCCCAGCTCCCTGCCGTCCCGATCGATGCATACGAGGGTTTCCGCCTGCCCGGTGACGCTCACGGCCTCCAGGCTGTCCCTGCCGCCGCAGCGGTCGAAGAGTTCATTGATGGCGGAGAGGGTTTTTTCCCAGTAGAGCTCCGCCGGATGCTCGATCCAGCCGGCTTCGGGGTAGAGGTAGGTCCACTCCCGGCTGGCCTTGCCCAGGGGCTTCAAATTTTCATCGTAGAGCACAGCCTTGAGGGCGGTGGTGCCGTAATCCAGCGCCAGGTAGGAAGCGCCCATCAGCTCTTGTTCAGGCGCTCGCCCACGGCTCCGCCGGGGTGAATGAGCGCGAACTGTTCATTCTTATAGCCGGTTTCCTCCACGAGGGCGGCCTGCAGCGCGGCGGATACCGCGTTGACCACGGCGAAGGAGGAGGTTCCCTGGCTGTTGTACTTATCCGTTTCCTTGGTGACCACGATGGGCAGCACGATATCCGAGCCCTCCGCCAGCGGGGAGGCGAGGTTTTCTGTGATGGAGATCACCGTGGCGCCCTTCTTTTTGCAGATTTCGAGGATGGGAATGAGCTCCTTGGTCTTGCCGCCGCGGGAGGCCAGCACCATCACATCGCCGCTCTGGATGAAGCCGGTGGCGCCGTGAACGGCCTCCGCCGGGGAGACGAAGCGCGCCGGGCACTCGATGCAGCACATCAGGTGCGCCAGATGCTGCATGGCAATGCCGGTGTGCCCGCAGCCGGAGGTGCCGATGCGGGGCGCGGCCTTCAGGGCGGCGACGGCCCTTTCAAAGGCTTCCCAATCCATCTTTTTTCCGGTTTCCAGAACCGAATCCGCCTCATGAATGAAGGCGTCCCGGGCAAACTGCGCAGATTCTTTCAGCATAATGTGCCTCCGTTCTGTTTAACCCTTGGTGCGCTCGTCGTAGGCCTGGCGTGCGGCCTGGAACATTTCGCGGATCATCTTTGCCGGGTCGGCAGCCTTGCAGACCGCACTGGAGGAGCCGGTGGCGTCCGCGCCCGCGCGGATCACGCGGTAGACGTCATCCGCGTTGGAGATGCCTGCGCCCTGCAGCACATAGATATCCGGGTTGACCTGCTTTACCGCCTCGGTGGAGGCGCGCACATAATCTTCATCGCTGGCGTTGCCGGTGCCGATGAGCTCGGAGGGCTCGGCCACCACGATATCCGGGTTCAGGCGGGCGACGGCGCTGGCTTCCGCGATGGAATCGGCGCAGACGATGCTGAACAGGCCGACCTCGCGGGCACGGATGATATTGGCGCGCAGCTGGGCGAGGGTGCAGGCGCATTCCACATGGTTGATCATCGCGCCGTGGGCGCCGGCGGCCTTCACTGCCTCGGGCAGGATGCTGCCCTGGCCGCGGCCCACCGGGATGGGATCGATCTTCTGGGCGCAGATCAGGATTTCCTTGGTATTTTCAGCGATCAGGTGAATGTCGGTGAGCTGGGGAGTGAAGATGCACTTCACGCCGTAGGCGATGGAAGCCTCCTCGGCTGCCTTTGCCATGTCGAGGGCGTCCTTGCCGTAGAGATAAGCCTTGGGTCCGATCTCAAAGAAAGGGGGTTCAATTCGAAATGCCATAATATCCTCCTCATTTTCTTAATATTCATTTGCAGACGGAATCATAGGTTCCGGGGATAAGCACATGCAAACCATGTAAATTTTGCACAACCAGAATCAGGTGGTGGAACGAACGGCCATGCTGGGTTTTATGGCGATCTGCTGGGGCTGGCTGTAAGGCATCTCCACCCGGTGCATCAGGATGCGCACGGCGATGGAGGCCATGTCGTCGTAGGGAGCGGCGATGGTGGTGAGCCCGCCGTTGATATATTCGGAAACGGCGATATCATCCAGGCCCATCACGGCAATATCCCCCGGCACCCGCAGGCCCGCCTCCCGGATTGCATGGATCGCGCCGACAGCCATCTGATCGTAGCTGCAATAGACGGCGTCCGGCAGCTCCTTCAAGGCCAGGATTTCCTTCATGCGCAGGTAACCGCCGCGCTCGAGGCGCTCCGGGCCCACGCGCACGAATTCCGGATTCACCTCCGCCTTGAATATCTTCAAAGTCTTGGCGAAGATTTCCCGGCTGTTTACGGTGTTCCGGTCGCCGATGAAGGCGATTTTCTGGTAGCCGCGATGGAGCAAATGCTCCACAGCCATGGCGTTTCCGCGGCGCTCATCCAGGTAGAGGCAATCAAAATCCATGGTGGGAATATAATTCGGGGTGATGAACATCACGGGGATGCCGCTGGCGCGCACCGCTGTGGTGAGCTGATCGGAAATTTCCTCGGAATCGCCCAGCATGATCACCATGCAGCGCACGCCGAAGCCGGCCATCTGCTGCACCGCGCGCACGGCCTGCTCCTGGTCATAATTGGTGCACATGGTAACGATGCTGTAATTCTTCTTGGCGAAGCGCTCGCCGAGGAAATAGACAATGCGCGTGTAATAATCGGTAAGAATATCCGGAATGAGCACGCCTACGCTGTTGGTGGGCGACTTGGCGACGGGCTTGGCCACACTCCTGCGGTAGCCCAGCTTTTGCGCAGCCGCAACCACCCGCGCCTTCGTTTCATCGCTGATGGCCGGATGATTGTTCATTACGCGCGAAACCGTGGCGACGCTTACCCCCGCCTCCTTCGCGATATCTGCCAGATATACCATTCACATCTGCTCCCCGCATGGTTTTCTAATCATATTATAACATATGAAGCCGCTTTTACAAATGCAAATTTGCATTAAAAACGGGCTTTTTTCAACTTTTCTGTGCAACAGTTTGCACTGTGCTTGCGTTTCCGGCGAAAAGGTTTTATCATATAAACATAACATTATGCTTATAAGGAGGATTCTGACATATGCGCACCAAGGCAGGTTTTGTAGTATTCGGCACCCACAAGGATGGCCTTCTGGACCCCATGGGCACCCCCTTCATCGACCAGGCGATTATCGATGCTTCCAAGGAAGCATTGAAGGCCCGGGATATCGAATTGGCAGAATGGCCCATCGTGCTGGCCAACAAGGCGGAGGCAAAGGAAGCCCTTTCCGCCATGAAGAAGGATGATTCCATCGACGCCCTGGTGCTCTTCACCGGCACCTGGATCTGGAGCGGATTGATGATCGCCGCCGTGCGCGATTTTGCATCCAGCGGCAAGCCGATCATCCTGTGGACCCATTCCGGCTCCCAGGGCTGGCGCCCCGTGGGCGGCTTTGTAATGCACGGCACGATGCTGGAAGTGGGCATTCCCCATGTATTTGTATACGCAGGCGCGGATGAGGCCGAGCAGGTGGACAAGATCGCCTACTACTGCCGCGCGGGCAAGCTCAAGCGGCAGCTGAATATGTCTACCATCGGCGTATTCGGCGGACGCGGCATGGGCCAGGCCTGCGGCGTTGCCGATCCCAGCCAGTGGATGCGGGTATTCGGCGTGGATATCGATTCCCGGGATACCACGGAGCTGCTGGAGACCGCCCGCGCCGTGACCGACGCGGAGATCGACGAAGTAATGCCCAAGATCGTGAAGCTCTTCGGCAAGGCTCCCGAGATGGATGACACCGCCCGCCGCTCCATCGCCCTGTATGTGGCGCTGAAAAAGGTGATCGCCAGGAATGGCTTTGATTTCTACACCATCCAGAGCTTCCCCGGCCTGGGCGATGATTACGGCGCAACCTGCTTTGCCCAGAGCATGATGCTGGACGACGGCGTGCCCACCAGCACCCTCTCCGACTTCAACACCGCCATGACGGTTTACCTGCTCACCAACCTGAGCGAGCGCAGGGTTTACTACGGAGACCTGCAGCACATCGACCGCAAGAGGCGCGAAGCCAAGATCATCGGCGACGGCGCGGTTCCGCCGTCCCTGGCCGATCCCCGCGATCCCGCCGATTTCGCCGGCCACGGCATTCCCACCGAAGGTTCCGCCGGCGGCCTGTCCGTAAAGCTCACCTGCGTGCCCGGCCCCTGCGTGCTGGCCCGCCTGGGACGCATCGACGGCGAATTCGTGATGACCATCGCCAAGGGCGAGGTTTATGTGCCCGATAACCTTGAGGAGCGCAAGCTGGAGTGCGGCATTCCCTTCTGGCCCCACGCCTTCATCAAGCTGGACGACGATGTGGATGTAGATACCCTGATCGAAGGCTACATGAATGAATACGGCGTGCTGGGCTACGGCGAGCACCTGTCCGGCGAATTGAAGGCCTTCTGCGATGTGATGGGCATCGAAGTGATCGAGGCATAACATGCGCAGGCTTTATGCGGATGAATTCCATCCAAAAATTGAATTGGTAGCGCCCTCCCACCCGGAGGCGCTGCCGCCCTTTCCGGTGATCGATATGCACGCCCACTTCGGGCCGCTGCTGCTGGGCGACAAATACGAGGAAGTATTTAACACCCGGGAGAGCTGCGCCGTTCTGAAGGACATGGGCGTGGAAAAAATCTTCTGCCTGGAGCTGGTTTGGGACGGCGATTACGACCGGCTCTGCCGCAAACTGGATGAATCGAAGGGCATGATCCTGCCCGTGGGCAGCGTGGATGTATCGAAGGCTTTGGAGAGCGATTTTGATGCCCGCGTTTACCGCACCATCCGGGATCTGAAATCCAAGGGCTGCGTGGCGCTCAAGCTCTGGAAGAACATGACGCTGATGGGCAGCCAGTATTTCGGCAAAAACATCCCCTTAAACGACCCGCACTACGAGCCCATCTGGCGCGCCTGCGGCGAGGAGGGCCTGCCCATCATCATCCATGTGGCGGACCCGCCCTGCTTCTTCCGGCCCACCGAGCCGGACAACGAGCACTACATCTGCCTTTCCCAGCATCCGGAGTGGAGCTTCCACCGCCCCGGCATCGCCTCCTTCGAGGAGCACATGGCGATGCAGGAGGCCGTGATCCGGGATCACCCGGAGGTCACCTTCGTGGTAGCGCATGTAGGTTCCCACGCCGAAAACCTGGGCAAGGTTTCCGAATGGATGGAGAAATATCCCAACATGTATGTGGATGTGGCCGCGCGCCTCGACCAGCTGGGCCGCCAGCCCTACACCGCCAAGGCGTTCATCGATCGCTTCCAGGATCGCGTGCTCTTCGGCACCGACTATGAGGGCCGCTTCGACGCCGCACGCACCCGCGAATTTTACTACACCCACTACCGCTTCTTCCAAACCCGCGATGAATACTTCGACCATCCCTTCCCGGATATGCTGGGCCAGTGGAAAATCTTCGGCCTCGGCCTGGATGAGGATGTGCTGCGCAAGCTCTACCGCGAGAACGCGAAACGGATTTTCGGGGTGTAAGGGAGACCTTGGGGGCTGTCAGCCCCCAAACCCCAAGCAGGGACGCTGTCCCTGCACCCTGCCAGGGGAAATGATTTCCCCTGGACCCCTCGCATAAAAACCCTGCCCCGGAGCGGGGCAGGGTTTTTGAATAAATTCTCCGCAACGCAAAGCGTTGCTTACTGAGGGTTCCAAGGGGGATCATCCCCCTTGGTGGGGTTCTTAGGGGCAAAGCCCCTAAGTGCCTCCCCCTCGCAGAAACGGAGGTCAAGCCATGTACAACATTTTTGATCCCAACAAGCCCATGCGCAATTACAACTGCCGCGTGCGCGAGAGCCTGGTGAACGGCGTGCGGCAGATCAGCCTGGACAACCGCTGGCTGCACATCGCGATTCTGGCGGGCAAGGGCACGGATATCGTGGAATTCCTTTACAAGCCGCTGGATATGGATGTAATGTTCCACGGCTGGAACGGGGTAAAGGATCCGCAGCAGTGCCACGGTACGAACCCGGACGCGGACGGCGTATTTTTTGACACCTACAACGGCGGCTGGCAGGAGCTGTTTCCGAACATCGGCCCGGCCTGCAATTATCGCGGCGTAAACCTGCCCTACCACGGCGAGGTGCACAACATTGCCTGGGACTGGCGGATTGAGAAGGACACGGAGGAAGAAATCTGCGTGAAATTCAGCGTGCGCACACCGCGCTCGCCCTACCTGCTGGAAAAATGGATGACCATCAAGGCCGATGAGCCAGCGCTCTACATCCGCGAGCGGGTGACCAATGTGGGCCAGACCCCGCTGCAGTTCATGTGGGGCCATCATCCGGCGCTGGGCCTGCCCTTCCTGGACGACAGCTGCACCATCGAGCTGGAGGGCGAAAATATCCGCCTGCATCCCTACCCCGGCACCGAGCTGGATGCTTCCGCCGAATATTTCTGGCCGGAGGGCAAGCTGGTGAACGGCAGCGCCATCGACCTGCGCAGCATACTCGGCCCGGAGAAGAAATGCAACATGGAATTCGGCGTGACAGGCCTGCCCCGCGGCCATGTGGAGATTCGCAACCACAGGCACAAGCTGGCCTTCGGCATGGATTGGGATATTGAGAAGCTGCCCTGCCTCTGGTTCTGGGAGCCGGACTGCGGCTGCCCGGACTACCCCACCTTTGGCCGGGATTATTGCCTCGGCGTGGAGCCCTGGACCATATTGCCCGGTAAGCTATCCGAAATTGCCGAGAAGAATGAGGGCGTGCACATCGCCCCCGGCGAGAGCAAGGAGCTGGAGCTGAAGGCGTACTGCCGGGAATTCTGACGGGAGAACTGCGCTAGGGGACGCTGTCCCCTAGGACCCCTGCCAGGGGAAATGATTTCCCCTGGACCCCTCGCATATGCGCACTTTGTGCGCATAAAAATCAAACTCCCTGTCCCAATATGGGACAGGGAGTTTTTGATGGGATTCTTAGGGGACAGCGTCCCCTAAGCGTCTCCCCAGCGTTCAACTCAGCAATTATGCTGCGTCGGTGCCGTTCGGGAAGGGATAGAGATCGGCGATGTTGGAGTGGTCGCCCATGTACAGCGGGATATTCACGGTGCGGTCCAGGATGGTTTCGCCTTCGGGCTGGCCGTTTGCGAGGTAATCAATGTAGGACTGCAGGGTGATTTCTGCGATGGCGGCGGGGTCTACAACGAGGCCGGCCTTGTAGATTTCGTGGTCATTGTACAGAGCGCAGAAGGGCTCATCGCCGTAGGCGCCCATGGAGAATACATAAGCATCCAGGCCGCGGGCTTCGATGGCGGAAACAGCACCCCAGGCGCCGTTGTCAACTACGGAAACAACGATGTCGAATTCATCGGTGTAGTTCATGACGGCGTTGGCGCCGGTTTCACGGTTGCCTGCGCAGTCTGCCTTGTAAACAACTTCGATGCCGGTGCCGGCAACGGTCTCTTCGAAAGCGACTTCACGCTCGAGGCAGTGCTCGGAAGCGTAGTTGCCCAGCATGATAACCTTGGCCTTGCCATCCAGGTTCTCGTTTACCCAGTTGATCACATATTCAGCGGTGATCTTGCCGGTTTCATACTGATCCCAGCCAGTGTGGGTGATAACGCCCTCATAAGCGGGTGCAGAGTCATAGGTGAAAACGGGGATGCCGGCTTCGTTGGCCTTGATGAAAGCTTCGGTGCAGCCATCGAAGGTTGCCGGGTCTGCGAAGATAACGTCTGCCTTGTCGGCGATGTAGGTCTCGATCTGACGGGTCTGGATTTCAGCATTGATTTCGCCGTCGTCTACAACGATTTCTGCGCCGAGGGCAGCTGCCTGCTTCTCGAATTCTTCTGCGAGCAGGAAGCACCAAACGTCGCCCTTATAAACGATGGTATTGCCGATCTTCTTGCCGGCGAGGGGGAGTTCCTCAGCAACTGCTACCATGGACAGTGCGAGAATCAGAGCCAGAACCAGGACTGCGATTTTCTTCATAGTGGTTTCCTCCTTGTTTTTATTCCAACGGGTCGCGCCCGTTTGAATTCGGGTAATGGGATGGGGTACGGCGGTTGGCGGAAGTATTTTCCTTCAGCTGCAATTGCAGAAAGCGAAGGCTTTGCCCGTTGTAAATCGAGCATCCTGCAGGCCGCAGATGATGGAAAAGACAATGCCTGGATCAAGTGCAGAGGGCCATGATGCGCTCCTGCGTGGCCTCTGCCCGGGTCAGTTCACCCTTCTTGCAGCCTTCATGCATAACCATGATGCGGTCGCACATGCCCAGCAGCTCCGGCATTTCGGAGGAGATCATGATGACGGTCTTGCCCATCTTCACCATCTCGGTCATCAGGCGGTAGATCTCCGCCTTGGCGCCTACGTCGATGCCGCGGGTGGGCTCATCCAGGATCAGAATATCGCTGTCCTGCATCAGCCACTTGGCGATAACCACCTTCTGCTGGTTGCCGCCGGAGAGGAACTGCACCTGGGTATCCAGGGAGGGGCGCACAACCTTCAGCTTATCGGCGTATTCTTCGCCATACTTGTTGATCAGGCCGTTGCGCACGAGGCCGCCCTTGATCACCTTGTCCATGCTGACCATGCAGATGTTGGTTTTGATATCGAAGATCTGGATCAGGCCCTGCTGCTTGCGGTCCTCGGGAATGAGGCCGAGGCCATCCCGGATGGCGTCGCGGAAGCGGCGGTACTTCACCTTCTTGCCCTTCACGGTAACTTCGCCGCCATCCAGCTTATCGATGCCGAGCACGGCGCGGGCAAGCTCGGTACGGCCGGAGTCCATCAGGCCGGAGATGCCGAAGATTTCGCCCTTGCGCACCTGGAAGCTGATATCATGCAGCACGCCCTTGCGGGTGATGTGCTGGGCGTCCAGCACGACCTCGCCGATGGGCATTTCGATCTTGGGATATTCCTGGCCCAGCTCGCGGCCAACCATCATGGCGATGAGGGACTGGCGGGTGACCTGGTCCATGGGCAGGGTATTGATGTGCTTGCCATCGCGCAGCACGGTTACGCTGTCCGCAAGTTCGAAAATTTCATCCATGCGGTGGGAGATGTAGATGATGGTGATGCCATCCTCGCGCAGCTTGCGCACGATGCCGAACATGATCTCCAGCTCGCGCTCGGTGAGGGTGGCGCTGGGCTCGTCCATGATCAGCAGCTTCATATTCTGGTTGATGGCCTTGCAGATTTCAACGATCTGCTGCTTTGCAACCGAGAGGGAGGATACCTGGGCGTTTACATCGATTTCGATGCCCAGGTTGGTGATGATTTCATGGGCGCGCTTGCGCATGGCCTTCCAATCCACCAGGCCGGCCTTGGTGTAAATCAGGTTGCCGATGAACATATTTTCCGCCACGGTGAGCGGGGGCGCCAGCTTGATTTCCTGGTGCACGACGGCAATGCCGGCGTTGCGGGAATCATTCGGAACCTTGAAATATACATTTTCCTTGCCATCGAAGGAAATGCTGCCCTCGTTGGCATGGTAGATGCCTGCCAGGATCTTGATCAGCGTGGATTTGCCCGCGCCGTTTTCACCCACCAGCGCATGAATGGTACCCTTCTTTACGCCGAAGCTGACGCCATCGAGGGCGCGCACGCCGGGAAAGGTCTTGGTAATGCCATTCAATTTGAGGATATATTCTTCCATCGTTTCCCTTCCTTTCTGTACTTTGTCCGGGGCGATGGTCAGGCGCGCTTGCGGTTGCGCAGCACGTCGATTACAACTACGATTACCAGCACGACGCCCTTGAGCACGTCCTGCATGAAGGCGTTGATCTTCCACTGGGTCATGCCGTTGAAGAGCAGGATCAGGAAGATGATGCCGAACATGGTGCCGATCAGCTTGCCCTTACCGCCGGTAAGGCTGATGCCGCCGATGATGGAGCCGATAACGGCGTCGAATTCATAGTTCTGGCCGGAGGTGATTGCAACGGAGTTCAGGCGGCTCATCAGCACAACGCCGGAGAGGGAGGCCAGGAAGCCCGCGATTGCGAATACCAGGAAGGTGTAGAACTTGGTATCAATGCCGGCGAAGAAGGCTGCTTCGGAGCTGCCGCCGACGGCGTAGATATTGCGGCCCAGGCGGGTCTTGGTGAAGATAAACTGGGCGATGATATAAACCACCAGCATGATGATTACGCACCAGGGAATGTTCTTGCCGAACACATCCTGCAGCACGAAGCCGCGGCCGAACCACTTGATGGAATTCGGGAAGGTGGCGATGGGGGTGGCGTTGGTGATCAGCTTGGCCATGCCGTAGCAGGCATTCTGCAGGCCCAGGGTGGCGATGAAGGCGGGCAGGCCGACGTAAGCGGTCAGGAAGCCGTTCAGGGCGCCGATGATGATGCCGGCCACCAGGATGATGAGGATGGCGAGGTACGGAGGCACGGTAACGCCGCCGATCATGCCCTTCATAAGCATTGCGCCGAGGCAGCTGGTGAAGGCCACGTTTCTGCCGAGGGAGAGGTCGAAATTGCCGGTGAGCAGGATGATGGCCTGGCCGAGGGCGCAGATTGCGACGGTCGAGGACTGAAGCAGGATGTTCTTCCAGTTATCCCAGGTCATAAAATTATCGGTACTTACCCAGAGGATCAGGCTCAGCAGGACGATGCCCACCACTGCCACATAGTCCTTGCTGAATTTGGAAATTGCATTCAGCACCGGATTGGGCTTTCTCTTTGCAGTCGCTTCACTCATTACAAAATACCTCCCGTTCCCTTTGTTGCAGATGTCTGTACGCGATTTAAAATCCATTCCTTGGCAGTGACCGAGATCTGAACTCCGAGTTTACATTTTAACCCAAACCTACTTCAAATCTTAATCACAATATACAATTTAACATATTCTGCGTGCAAATACAAGCAATTTTTGCATGGTAAAACCTGAAAATTTTATGCAAATAACGCAAACAAGGCTTAACATTCTCTTTTTTCCTTTACAAACCGTTGACAGGAGGCAAAAAAAGCTGGTATGATTGAAGTATCAGTTGCAGAGCGTATTTTACATGGAAAAACATGGAGATTTTGGAGGTAAATATGGGAAAGAAAGCTTCGGACTTCCGCTACAATACCGGTGAAACCAGGGTGCCGTGGGCTGCCGTCGGCGAAAATTACAATGCCGAGGATTTGATGGCCGTGATCGAATTCATGATGCAGGGCAAGGGCGAGGAATATGAAAAGGCCCTGGCTGCCGTGAAGGAAAACATTTATGCCCTGGACAAGGTTTCCACCCCGCCCGGAAAGCTCTCCCTGGACAAGCAAGTGGCCCGCGCGGAAGCGGCCTGCGATGAATATCTGGGCGCCAAGGGCAGCCTCTTCCTCACCAACTGCACCGCCGGTTTCGAAATTGCCGGCAAATATGCAAACCTCGGCCCGGGCGACGAGGTAATCGTGCCCGCCATCACCTTCATCGCCACCATGGCTTACCCGCTGCACATGGGCTGCAAGCTGGTATTTGCCGATGTGGACCCCATCACCCTGAATATGGACCCCGCAGATGTGGAGCGCAAGGTGACCGAGAAGACCAAGATGATCATCCCGGTGCACATCGGCGGCTATCCCTGCGATATGGACGCCATCAACGCCATCGCCAAGAAGCACGATATCGTGGTACTCGAGGACGCGGCCCATGCATTCGGCGCGGAATATAAAGGAAGGAAAATCGGCACGATCTCCGATTTCACCTCCTTCAGCTTCCACGAGGTGAAGAACATCACCTCCTTCGGCGAGGGCGGCGTGCTGACCAGCAACATTGAATCCTTCCGCGACGGCGATATGCGCGCCGCCCGCTTCCTGGGATTGGATTTCAGCCGCTCCATCAAGAACTGGCTGTATGATATCTCCCCCATGCAGGGCAAATACGGCCCCTTCGTGGCGGGCAACGCTTCCACCACGGAAATCCAGGGCCTGGGCCTCGCGCTGCAGGTGGCCAGAAACGATGAAATCCTGGAAGCCCGCCGCCAGGCTGCAATGTACCTCTCCGAGCGCCTGAGCGTTTGCGACGCCCTGATTCCCCAGGACGACGGCTCCGAGCGCGGCGTGAAGCCCAGCTTCCACCTCTACCGCCTGCTGATCGATCCGGAGAAGGCCGGTGGAAACGTGCAGACCTTCAAGAAGAAGATCACCGAAAAGGGCGTTACCACCATCCCCCACTTCGGCCCGCTCTACCGCTTCCGCGTGCTGGAATCCTTCGGCTACAACGCCGATGAAATCGCCGCCACCTGCCCGAACTGCGAGGAAGTGTTCAACAACCGCTTCACCCATTTCCCCTGCTACGGCCTCTCTCCCGAGCAGCTGGAGTACATGGCTGACGCCATCCTCGAAACCATCGATGAGATGCAGCGCGGTGTTTAAGCGCAGGAGGAACGGAGCATGAAGAAAGTAAAATGGGGCGTGCTCGGCGCAGGAGGCATTGCGGACCGCCGCACCATTCCCGGCATGATGCTCTCTGAAAATGCCGAGCTGGTGGCCGTGATGGAAATCAACCCCGAATTTGCAGAATCCCTGCGCGCAAAGTACAATGCCAAGCGCGCCTATACCGATGAAGACGCGCTGCTCAATGATCCCGAGGTGGAGGCGGTGTACATCTCCTCCCCCGTGGTGTGCCATGCGCGCCAGTGCGAAAAGGCCATCGCCGCAGGCAAGCACATCCTGGTGGAAAAGCCCCTGGGCATGACCGCCGCAGAGAGCGAAGCCATCTGCGCTAAGGCCCGCGAAAAGGGCGTCAAGATGGCCACCGGCCTGATGATGCGCTACAATACTTACCACCAGGCCATCCGCGATATGATCGCAGAAGGCAAGCTGGGCAAAATCGTTTCCTGCCACGCGCAGTTCACCTGCTGGTATCCCGACATGGAAAATTGCTGGCGGCAGGACAAGAAGCTGGCCGGCGGCGGCGCGATGACCGATATGGGCATCCACTGCCTGGACCTGCTGGAATACCTCACCGATTCCGAAATCGTGCGCGTTGCCGGCATGAAGGACACCATGACCTTCAGCTACAATGTTGAGGACGCCTGTTCCGCGCTCTTCAAGCTCAGCTGCGGCGCCTTCGGCACCGTGGACGCCAACTTCAACATCCCCGATGATGCAGCCAAGTGCCGCCTGGAAATTTACGGCACCGCCGGCAGCGTGCGCGCGGAGGGTTCCCTCGGCCAGGTGGACGGCGGCGATGTGCTGGTCACTTTCTCCGATCCCACCCTCGGCTACAGCGCCATCCAGGACCGCAGCGCCAGCAACGACCAAAAGCTCAGCGGCGCAGAAGCCAACCTCTACGAGCGGGAAATCACCTCCTTCGGCGAATCCATTCTCAACGGCCGCAAGATCGAGGTGCCCGCCGAGGCAGCAGCGCATGTGCAGAAGGTGATCGAGGCGATTTACGAGTCCTCCGATACCGGGAAGTATATTGAGCTGTAACCAAGGGGAGGCGCTGGGGGACGACGGACAGGGGCGCTGTCCCTGCACCCTGCAAGGGGAAATGATTTCCCCTTGACCCCTCTGTATAAAAAAATCGACCTCGGAGCGAGGTCGATTTTTTTGTATAATATTTAAGGCACGCATTGCGTGCCTTTTGTGTCGGGTCCAGGGGGCGGCTCGCCCCCTGGCAGGGGTTCTTAGGGGACGGAGTCCCCTAAGCGTCCTCCCTTACTCAATAAACATCGCGTCGCCGAAGGAGAAGAAGCGATAGTTTTCCGCGACGGCGGTGTTGTACACATCGAGGATGTGCTCGCGGTCATAGAGCGCGGAGACGAGCATCAGCAGGGTGGAGCCGGGCAGGTGGAAATTGGTGATCAGCGCGTCCACCATCTGGTATTTATAGCCGGGCCAGATAAAGATATTGGTATCCCCGCTCCTGGCCATCAGCCTGCCGTTTTCAGCGGCGGATTCGAGGGTGCGCACGCTGGTGGTGCCCACGGCAATCACGCGGCTGCCGCGCTCCCGGGCAGCGTTGATGCGGCGGGCGGCATCCTCAGTGACCTCAAAGTACTCGGAATGCATCTCGTGCTCCTCCACATTTTCCACCTTGACGGGGCGGAAGGTGCCCAGGCCCACATGCAGCAGCACCGGCACGATATCGATGCCCTTATTGCGGATGCGGTCCATCAGCTCCGGAGTGAAGTGCAGGCCGGCGGTCGGCGCGGCGGCGGAGCCCTCCTGCCTGGCATAGACGGTCTGGTAGCGCTCGCGGTTCTCCAGCTTTTCGTGGATATAAGGCGGCAGCGGCATCTCGCCCAGCGCATCCAGCGCGGCTTCCATCGTGCCCTCGCACTCGAAATCCACAATGCGGCCGCCGTCGGAGGTGGTTTCCACGATGGTGGCCACCAGCCTGCCGCCGCCGAAGATCACCTGCGCGCCGGGCTTTAATTTCTTGCCGGGGCGCACCAGCGTTTCCCATTTCTTCGGGGCCAGCTGCTTCAAAAGCAAAATTTCGCAGGCGCCGCCGGTGGGCTTTTCGCCGATCAGCCGGGCGGGAATCACGCGGGTTTCATTCACCACCAGCACATCGCCGGGGTTCAGATAATCGATGATATCGTAAAAATGCTTGTGCTCGATGGAATGATCGCCCCTGTGGATCACCATCAGCCGGCTGTGGTCGCGGGGCTCCACCGGAGTCTGGGCAATTTTCTCCTCGGGGAGATCATATGTGAAATCGGATAGTTTCATGCTGTTCACCTTTCTGGGAAGGAGTGGGACGTGCCGGGGCGCTGTCCCGGACCCCGGCAGTGACGCTGTCCCTGCACCCTGCCAAAGGGAATGATTCCCTTTGGTATCCCCTGTATTGCGCTGCTACGCAGCGCTGGAGATATATACGGCGGGATGTGGGCATCCCGCCCTACAGATCGTGATGATTGGGGCAGACAACCCCTCAGTCACCTTCGGTGACAGCTCCCCTTGCACAGGGGAGCCTTTTATTTTTCTCGCAAATCGTGCCCGCTCCGGGCGCGATTTGCTTTGTGCCGGGTCCAGGGGGAGGCTCTCCCCCTGGTCAGGGGTTTGGGGGCGGACAGCCCCCAACGGTTCTCCCCCGTCACACATCCATCCGCAGCTGCTTGTTCTCCACGGCCTGCGGCATGGAAACGCCCATGTGCTCGTAGGCGGCCTTGGTGCACACGCGGCCGCGGGGGGTGCGCATGATGAAGCCGAGCTGCAGGAGATAGGGTTCATACACATCCTCGATGGTGGCGGCGTCCTCGCCGGTGGTGGCGGCAAGGGTATCCAGGCCCACGGGACCGCCGCCGAAGCGATCGATCATGGAAGAGAGCATGGCGCGGTCGGTCTGATCGAGGCCGAGCTCATCGATTTCGAGGATATCGAGGGCCTCCCGGGCATTTTCAACGGTGATCTTGCCATCGCCGCGGACCTCGGCGAAATCGCGCACGCGGCGGATGAGGCGGTTGGCGATTCGGGGCGTACCCCGGGACCGGCTGGCGATCTCCAGCGCGCCGTCCGGGTCGCATTCGACTTTCAGTATCTTCGCAGAGCGCTGCACGATCACGGCCAGCTGCTCCGGCGTGTACATTTCCAGGCGGAAGGAGATGCCGAAGCGGTCGCGCAGGGGGCTGGAGAGCATGCCCGCGCGGGTGGTGGCGCCGATCAGGGTGAATTTGGGAAGATCGAGGCGGATGGAGCGGGCGGACGGACCCTTGCCGATGATGATATCGAGGGCATAGTCCTCCATGGCGGGATAGAGCACCTCCTCCACGGCATGGCTGAGGCGATGAATCTCGTCGATGAAGAGCACGTCTCCTGCGTTCAGATTGGTGAGGATGGAGGCGAGGTCGCCGGCGCGCTCGATGGCCGGGCCGCTGGTGACGCGGATGTTGTGGCCCATTTCGGCGGCGACGATGCCCGCGAGGGTGGTTTTGCCTAGTCCGGGCGGGCCATAGAGCAGGATGTGGTCCAGCGGCTCGCGGCGGGCGATGGCGGCCTGCATGTAAACATTCAGGCCCTTCTTGAGCTTATCCTGGCCGATGTATTCCGAGAGCGCATGCGGGCGCAGGCTCTGCTCCGCATCGTTGTCCTCCTCCCGGAAGCCGGAGGTGATGAGTCTCTCTTCGTCGTGCATGGTATTCTCCTTATTTGTTGCGCCGGGCGACGCGGCTCCATACCGCGCGCAGGGCCTCCACCCGCAGCGCAAGGCAGGCAGCGCCATAGGCGATGATGGATACGCCCGCAGCGGCGGCGAGGCGCAGGAAGGTGGTGATCGTGGTGGAAGACTGGGGCAGCGCGCGGTTCATCAGGAAGCAGGCGACGGCGGCAACGCCCGTGGCGAGGATAATCTTTGCCATATCCGGCAGTATCTTCCTGAGCCCGATGTGGCCCATATGCCGCCGCAGCAGCACAAACATCACGGCGGAGCCGATGTAGCTGGAGATGGCGGTGGCCAGCGCCAGTCCCCTCGCGCCCATGAAGCGGCGCAGGATGATATTCAGGATGATGTTCAGCACCACCACCAGGCAGGATACATAGAAGGGGGTCTTGGTATCCTGCACGGAATGGAAGGTGCGGTTCAGGAAATCGCGCATGCCGAAGGAGGGCACGCCGATCAGATAGAACATGAGCACGCCGCCGGTGAGCAGCACGGATTCCATCGTAAAGCTGCCGCGCATGTAAATCATCTTCACCACATCGTTGGAGAGGATCATGGCGATGGCCACGATGGGCAGGGCGACCAGGGAGATCAGCAGTATGCTGTGGCGCAGGGAGCTGAGCACGCCTTCCTTATTGTTCGCGGCGGCCTGCTTGCTCATGCGGGAGAACATGATGGTGGTGAGCGGCACCATCAAAACGCCCAGCAGGAAGGTGATCAGCTTGTAGGCATAGTTCATGGCGGAGATGGAGCCCGCCGCCAGCCCGGATGCGAGGGATCGGTCGATCAGGTGGTTGATTTCGCTCACGCCCATGGAGAGCACTGCCGGACCCGCCAGCACCAGCAGGCGGTGGAAGCGCTTATCCCGGAAGTTGAGCACCGGGGTATACTTGAACCAGCCCTTCAGGAAGGGAATCAGGATCAGCATCTGCAGCACGCTCGCGGCAAACACGCCCCATGCGATAGCCTCGATGCCCAGCTTTCCGGAGAAGAAAACCACGGAGGCGATCACCGCCACGCTGAGGGGGAAGCCGGTGAGCTGCGCGGCCATGAAGCGCTCCATGGCGTTGAGCAGGCTGGAAAACACGATGCTTACGATGTTGAACACCAGGCCCAGCAGCATGATGCGGGTCATCTTCACGGTGAGGGCGATGCCGGCGGCGTCAAACTGGAAGATCAGCTTCACGATGGGCTCGGCAAAGGCAAACATCACCGCTGCGATCACCAGCGCGGCGAGGGCAAAGAGGTTCACCGCGTTGCTGGCGAAATTGTTGGAATGATCCAGGCTGTGCTTCTCCCGCTCCTCCACAAAGAGGGGCACGATGGTGGCCGTAATGCAGGAATTGAAGAGCAGCACGGGCAGGTAAAACAGGGTGTAGGCGGAAGCATAGGCGTCGTTTTCAATGCCGGTGCCATAGTAACCGGCGGTGATCACATCGCGCAGCAGGCCGAATACTTTGCTGAGAATGATAACCACCGTAACCAGCGCGGTGGTGCGGATCAATTTATCCTTGCGTGCCAAGACACAAACCTCCACAATATTCCACAATAATATATATAAGAGAGTATAGCACAACTGAGGTTAAAATACCATCCCATGGATGTGAAATCCGAACATATATTCCGCCATCCCCTTCACATATTTTTTAACACAACGTGGTGGAGTCTTTTCGGAAATGTGGTACAATAGGGGATATTAATCGGCAATGTCCGGAAAGGAAGATGTACATACTATGGATCGCGTATTCAATTTTGCTGCCGGCCCCTCCACCATGCCGGAAGAAGTGCTGCGCACTGCCGCGCAGGAAATGCTGTGTTACGGTTCAAGCGGCATGTCCGTGATGGAGATGAGCCATCGATCCGGCATGTACATCGAAATCTTCGATGAGGCCTGCGCGCTGGTGCGCGAGCTGATGCAGCTGCCGGAAAACTACGAAGTGCTCTGGCTGCAGGGCGGCGCAACCGGCCAGTTCGCATCCATCCCCCTGAACCTGCTGGGCGAGGGCATGAGCGCAGATTACATCGACAGCGGCAACTTCGCCCACGGCGCATATGTCGAAGCCCAGAAGTACGGCAAGGTGTGCTGCGTGGCCTCCAGCCGGGAGGAGAATTACCGCCATATTCCCAGGTGGAACACTGCGGACTTCGATCCCAATGCCGCATATTTCTACATCACCACCAACAACACCATCTTCGGCACCCGTTACAGCCAGCTTCCCGAGACCGGGAATGTGCCGCTGGTGGCGGATATGAGCAGCAACATCCTCTCCGAGGTATACGACGCCTCCCGCTTCGGCGTGATTTACGCGGGCGCGCAGAAGAACATCGGCCCCGCAGGCGTTACCCTGATGATCGTGCGGCGCGACCTGCTGGGCAAGGCGCAGGCCGTGTGCCCGAAGGTGCTGGATTGGCAGAAGCTATCTGATAATTCCTCCATGCTCAATACCCCGCCGACCTATGCAATCTATATGTGCGGCCTGAGCATGAAATGGCTGAAAAAGCAGGGCGGCGTGGCCGGAATCGAGAAAATCAACATCGAAAAGGCGAAGCTGCTCTACGGCCTGCTGGATGAGAGCGCTTTCTACCATGGAACCGCCGAGCCCGGCTCCCGCAGCCGCATGAACGTATGCTTCACCACGCCGGACAAGGATACCGACGCCCTCTTTGTAAAGGAAGCGGCGAAGGCGGGCCTGGTGAACCTGAAGGGCCACCGCCTGGTGGGCGGCATCCGCGCCAGCATTTACAATGCCATGCCCATGGAGGGCGTGCAGGCGCTGGCCGAATTCATGAAGAAGTTTGAAATGGAGCACAAGTAAAATGTATAATATCAAAACCCTGAATGCCATCTCCCCCGTATACCAGAACATCCTGAAGGACGCGGAATACAATGTATCCCCGGAAGCCGAAAACCCGGAGGCAATCCTGGTGCGCAGCGCGGATATGCATTCCTACGCCATCAATGAAAACCTGCTCTGCGTGGCCCGCGCCGGCGCAGGCGTGAACAACCTGCCCCTGGATAAGCTGGCCGAAAGCGGAATCGTGGCCTTCAACGCCCCCGGCGCGAATGCCAACGCAGTAAAGGAGCTGGTCGTAGCGGGCCTGCTGCTGGCCAGCCGCAAGATTGCCGAGGGCATCGAATGGTGCAAGACCCTCACCGACGGTGAAACCAGCGTGGAAAAGCAGGTAGAGGCCGGCAAGAGCCAGTTCACCGGTCCCGAGCTCGCGGGCAAGACCCTGGGCGTGGTCGGCCTGGGCGCCATCGGCGTGCATGTGGCCAACATCGGCGTGAACCTGGGCATGGATGTGCTGGGCTACGATCCCTACATCTCCATCGACCATGCATGGAAGCTCTCCCGCGCCGTGCAGCACGCCACCACCCTGGAAGAAATCCTTGAAAAATCCGATTACATCACCCTGCATGTGCCGCTGATGGATTCCACCAAAAATATGATCAACGCCGCCACCCTCGCCCAGATGAAGCCCCGCGCCGCGCTCTTGAACTTCGCCCGCGACGGCCTGGTGAACCATGAGGATGTGAAGGCCGCCCTCGATCGGGAAACCCTGCGCGTGTACGTCACCGATTTCCCCTGCAAGGATCTGATCGGCGCGAAGAACGCCATCCTCACCCCCCATCTCGGCGCTTCCACCCCCGAGAGCGAGGACAACTGCGTGCGCATGGCCGCCCAGCAGATTGATAATTACATCAAGTACGGCTCCATCGAAAATTCCGTGAATTTCCCGAACTGCCGCCTCGGCCGCCTCTCCGTGCCGCGCATCACCCTGCTGCACAAGAATGTGCCGAACGTGATCTCCTCCATCACCATGGTGCTCAGCGAGGAAGCCCTGAACATCGAAAACATGATCAATGTTTCCCGCGGCAGCTATGCCTACACCGTGGTGGATGTGGGCTGCGCGCCCAGCCAGCGCCTGATCGATAAGCTGGGCCAGCTGGACACGATGTACAAGGCGAGATTGCTGATGCCGTGAGGGTGAGCTGCTTGGGAAACTCCCTTCCCTAAAGCCCCTGCCCTCCCTCCGCAAGAAAAAAATGACCCCGAAACGGGGTCATTTTTTTATGGGAGAATTGCCGGGGAGCCCTTGGCCCCCCAAATCCTCCTCCATCAGAACGCCGCCATCACCAGCACGATCACGATCACGATGGGCAGCACATAGGTCATGTAGGGCTTGAACCAGCGGGGCATGCGCAGGCCGTTGCCGGCGTTGACCTCGGATTCAAACTTGCCCCAGCCCCAGCCGTAGCGGGTGGTGACGAAGAGGACATAGCCCAGGCTGCCCAGCGGCAGCAGCAGGTTGGACACGATATAGTCCTCCAGATCCATGAAATTCTTGCCGAAGATGATTACATCCTTCCAGAGATTGGAGGAGAAGATGGCCGGCAGGGACAGGGCCATCACCAGCAGCACATTGATCACGGCGATGGTGCGGCGCTTGAGCTTGGTGAGCTCCAGCCAGAAGGCGATGATATTTTCAAACACCGCGATCACGGTGGAGAGCGCGGCAAAGAGCATGAACAGGAAGAACAGGCTGCCGATCACCCGGCCCGCCGCCATGTTGTTGAAGATGGAGGACAGGGTGGTGAACAAAAAGCCTGCGCCCGCCTGGTCGGCGGAGATGCCGGTGGCGGTGGGGTTGAAGGTGAAGTAGGCCGGGAACACGATGAAGCCGGAGCAGAGGGCCACAAAGGTATCCAGGCTGGTGATGGTCATGGCCTCGCCCAGCAGGCTGCGGTCCTTATCGATGTAGCTGCCGAAGATGGCGATCGCGCCGATGCCCAGGCTCAGGGTGAAGAATGCCTGGCCCATCGCGGCGGACACGGTGGTCCACACGCCGGAATTGAGCAGGTTGGAGATGGAGGGCACCAGATAGAATTTCAGGCCCGCTGCCGCGCCGGGCAGGGTGCAGCTGTACACGGCCAGCACGATGATCAGCACCAGCAGCATCACCATCATGATCTTGGTGATCTTTTCCACGCCCTTCTGCAGGCCCATGGAGCAGATGCCGAAGCAGGCGAGGATCACCGCAAAGGCCACGCCCACCTGCAGGCCGGGGTTGGCGGTGATGGAGCCGAACACGCCGCCGAGGGCTTCCGCCGTGGTGTGCTGCAGCATGGAGCCATCGATATACTTGAACAGGTATACCACCAGCCAGCTGCAGATGGCTGTGTAGAACATCATCAGCAGGTAGTTGCCCGCGATGCCCACATATTTCATCAGGTGCCATTTCTGGCCCTTGCGCTCCAGGGCGTCAAAGGAGGTGGCGATGCTGCGCTGGCTGCCGCGGCCCACCGCCAGCTCGGCGGTCATCACCGGAATGCCCAGCAATACCAGGAATACCAGGTAAATCAGCACAAAGAAGGCGCCGCCATACGCGCCCGTGATGATCGGGAAGCGGTAAACATTGCCAAGGCCGATGGCGCAGCCCGCGGAAATCAGGATGAAGCCCAGCCTCGATGAAAATTTCTCTCTCTTCTGCATAACAATCCCCAAAACCTTTCCTCGCGGCATACCGCCGCTGTTTATGCAATAACAGGATAATGATACTATGAACCCGGATTTGTGTCAAACCCGCCTCCGAAAGAATTTCGGCAGTCCGGCAAAACGGAGTTACATTTGGATTAATTATGACCAGGATTGAGAAATTTAATAATTGAGAGCAGGCGCTGCTTGGGGAACGCCCTCCCCATTGACCCCCGCCGGAGGGAATGATTCCCCCGGAAACCTCTGCACAAAAAATCGGCCCCGAAGCGGGGCCGTTTTTTATAATTCATGGGGTTTTTAGGAACAATATCCCGCAAGCGGGGGTGTGGGGGCAGCGCTCCCACCGCAGCCTGCAGCGTCCTCAGCTCAGCACCACGAAGCCCTCGGCGGGAACTTCCACGGTCTTGCCGCCGTACTCCACCCAGCGGGATTCGCCGGCGCGGTTCACGGCGATGGCGCGGGCTTCATTTTCGGCGGCGGCTCCGAAGATATCCTTGCCGCCGGTGATGGAGCGCTCCACGAGCACGATATCTTCGCCCAGTGCGCTGAGCTTCATATCGCCGGTCTTGAGGGCGGTGGAAGCCATGCGGCGCAGGGCGGGCGCGCGGAAGGCCTCGATCATCTCCATATCCTCGCGGCCCCAGGGATAGGTGCCGCGGCAATAGGGATCGGACATGCCGTAGAGGCCGGCCTCATCGCCATAATAGATGCAGGGCATGCCCGGCAGGTGGCAGATGAGGTTCCAGGCGGTGATCAGGCGCTTCTTGCCCCGGGCATACTCCTCGGGAGAATGCTCGATTGGATAGCGGTACTTGCGCTCGGGCTCCATGTTTCCCACATCCGCCAGCACCGAGAGGGCGCGGGGGCGGTCATGGCTGGAGATGAGGTTCATTTGGGAATAGAAGAACTGCTTCGGCTGGTTTTCCCGCATGGATTCCAGGCGGCGCACAAACTCCGGCGCATTGACGCGGCGGAGCATAAAGCCCAGCACGGCCTCGCGCAGGGGATAGTTCATGGCGGCGTCCAGGGTGCTGCCATCGCAGTAGCAGCGCACCTCGCCATAGGCGCTCTTGTTGCTGGGATCTTCCCACACCTCGCCGATGAGGGCGGAATCGGGGTTGATCTCCTTTTCGCGGGCGCGCAGCTCACGCAGGAAGGCCATGGGCAGTTCATCCGCCACATCCAGCCGCCAGCCGGATGCGCCGGCCTTCATCCAGTGGGCGATCACGCTGTCCTTATCGGAGATGATGAACTTGCGGTAGGCGGGGTCCTCCTCGTTCACATTGGGCAGGGTGTTGAAGCCCCACCAGCTCTCGTATTCATCCGGCCAGTTGGTGAAGTTGTACCAGCTGCGGTAGGGGCTCTCGGGATCAAGGTAAGCGCCCGTGCCGCCGTAATTGCCGTAGCGGTCGAAATACAGGGAATCGCTGCCGGTGTGGGAGAACACGCCGTCCAGGATGATGCGGATGCCCTTCTTTTTAGCGGCCTTGCAGAGGGCCTTGAAATCCTGCTCGGTGCCGAAGGAGGGATCGATCTTCTTGTAATCGCCGGTATTGTATTTGTGGTTGGAATTTGCCTCAAAGATGGGGTTGAAATACAGCACGGTGACGCCCATGCTCTGGATATAATCCAGCTTTTCCTGGATGCCGCGCAGGTTGCCGCCGAAGAAATCGTTGGCGGAATTCGAGCCCTTCTTATCGTTGATCACGAGCGCGGGATCCTCATCCCATTCGGCATGGTAATAGGAGCCCGGCGGCAGGTTGTAAAGATCCAGGCCGCCCACATTGAAGAAGCGGTCCGGGAATATCTGCATCATCAGGCCGTTGCGCATCCATTCCGGGGTTTCATAGGCAGGATCATACACCGTGACCTGGTAGGAGGAGGGCTCGGTGCGGCTGGCAGCGCCCACGCCGCCGAGGCAATCCCCGGCGTTGCCCAGATACCAGGTGCTGCCATCGGTATCTGTAGCCACGAAATAATACCAGAGCAAGCCCGCCTGCTCGGGAACGGACATTTCATATTCATACATGCCGTTTTCCACCCGGCGCATGAACCAGCGGTATTCCGCGCCCTGCCACCAGATGCGCAGGGTGACGGAATTCATCTGGTCCGCACGCACGCGAAGCCGCACCTTGCTTCCGCAAGGCGCAGCTCCGACGGGGCTTCTATACTGTTCGGATCTTGAATCGTGATAGAAAATCATATTACAGCGTAAGCGGCTTGAGATGCCAGATCTTGTCGTTGTATTCGTTGATGGTGCGGTCGGCGGCGAACACGCCGGAACAGGCGGTGTTCAGCACGGCCTTGCGCAGCCAGAGATCCTTATCGGTGTAATCCCGGGAAATCTGCTGCTGGGCAGCCACATACATGGGCAGGTCCTTCAGCACGAAATAGGGATCGGGCATGCCGCCGTTATCGCCGAAGAGCAGGCCATGGTAGATTTCCTGGAACATGCGGGGATGCTCGGGGCAGAGGGTGCCGTCGATCAGCTGGGTCATCACCTTGCGGATGGCGGCGTTGGTTTCGAAGATTTCGGAGGAACGGTAGCTGGCGTAGCCGCGCTCCACCTCATCTGCGGTGAGGCCGAAGATATAGATGTTTTCCGCGCCGACGGAATCAAAGATTTCGCAGTTCGCGCCATCCATGGTGCCGATGGTGAGGGCGCCGTTCATCATGAACTTCATGTTGCCGGTGCCGCTGGCTTCCTTGCCGGCGGTGGAAATCTGCTCGGAAACCTCGGTTGCGGGCATCAGCACTTCCGCCTGGGATACGCAGTAGTTTTCGATGAACACCACGTTGATCATCTTGCTGGCGCGGGGGTGCTTCTTTACAAGGTCCGCGATGGAGTTGATCAGCTTGATGGTGAGCTTCGCGCGCTGGTAACCCGGAGCCGCCTTTGCGCCGAAGATATAGGTCTTGGGCGGGATGGAGAAGCTGGGGTCTTCATCGATCTTGTTGTAGAGCATCAGGATGCCCAGGGCATTCATCAGCTGTCTCTTATACTCATGCAGGCGCTTTGCCTGGGTATCGAACATGCTGTCCGGGTTGATCTGGGCATTCTGCATGCGGCGCAGGCGATCGGTGAGGCGCAGCTTGTTGAAATACTTCACCTCGGCAAACTTCTCGCGGAAGGCCTTGTCATCGGCAAAGGGCTTCAGCTCGATCAGGCGGTTCATATCCTTGCGCCATGCATCGCCGATGGCGGAATCGATCAGATCGGAAAGGCCCGGGTTGGACTGGATCAGCCAGCGGCGGTGGGTGATGCCGTTGGTGATGGCCACGAACTTATCCGGCTCCATTACATAGTAATCATTGAAGGTATCCTTCTTCAGGATATCGGTGTGGATGCCGGAAACGCCGTTTACGGAGTGGGTGTAGGCCACGCAGAGGTTGGCCATGTGCACCTTGTTGTAAGCCAGGATGGCCATCTTGCCGATGCGCTCCCACTGGCCGGGATAGGCGTCCCACAGCTTATCGCAGAGGCGCTTGTTCATCTCCTGCAGGATCATGTATACGCGGGGCAGGGTCTGCTGGAACAAATTCTCCGGCCACTTCTCCAGCGCTTCTGCAAGCACGGTATGGTTGGTGTAGGCGAAGGTATTGCGGCAGATTTCCTCGGCGGTATCCCAATCCAGCCAGTGCTCATCCATCAGGATGCGCATCAGCTCCGGAATGGCCACTGCGGGATGGGTATCGTTGATATGGATGGCAACCTTATCGGCGAACAGGTTCCACTGGGGGCCGTAGGTCTTCAGGAAATCATTCACGGCATACTGCACGGAAGCGCTGGAGAAGAAATACTGCTGCTTCAGGCGCAGTTCCTTGCCCTGCCAGGAATCATCATTGGGATAGAGCACCTTGGAGATGACCTCGGCCAGCTCGCGCTCTTCCATGGCGCGGGCATATTCGCCGCGGTTGAAATAGCCCATATCGATGCGCTTCGGGGAGCGGGCGGACCAGGTGCGCAGCATGTTTACCATGCAGGAATCATAGCCCACGGTGGGGATATCATAGGGAACGGCCTGGACCACGGTGGTATCCACGGTGCGGAAGCACATGCGGCCTTCCTCTTCATATTCCTCCACGCGGCCGCCGAAATGCACATCCACGGTCTCCGCGGGGCGCGGGATTTCCCAGATATTGCCCTCATCCAGCCAGTTATCCGGCACTTCCACCTGGTAGCCGTCCAGCAGCTTCTGGCGGAAGAGGCCATATTCATAGCGGATGGTGCAGCCCATGGCGGGCAGCTCCAGGGAGGAAAGGGCGTCCAGGAAGCAGGCGGCCAGGCGGCCCAGGCCGCCGTTGCCCAGGCCGGGCTCCGGCTCGCGCTCATAGATCATGCCCTTATCCAAGCCCAGCTCCTCCAGGGCCTGGGCATAGTTCTTCTCATTGACCAGGTTCACCATATTGGAAAACAGCGAACGGCCGACCAGGAATTCGGCGCTGAGATAATAAACCTTCTTGGAGGCCGTGCTCTGGCGCACGCCGCGGGATTCGGCGCGGCGCTGCATGATCTCATCGCGCACGGTGAGGGCCACTGCCTTGTACAGCTGCTCCTCCGTCGCGTCCTCGATCTCGCAGCCGAAGTTGCTGCGCAGCTTATCGACCAGGTTCTGCTTAATCTCGCTCACTGCCATGCGTTTAAATTCCATAAATTGTCTCTCCTTCAGGGACACTTTCCCATATAAATAAACACTCATTTTCCAGTATAGCATGTTTTCCCCGAAACTGCAATTGCGGAAACAGTCTTTTAATTAGATTTTAGCGCAAATCCTGCAAATTCGGCCATATTCGCATCGCAATATGTCATTTTTGCAGGATCGATTTCTTGATTATTCAAATTTAACACACTGTTTACCATTTTCAGCAGGACTTTGCCCTTAAAATGAGAATAAAATAAGTGAAGACTTCCATTTTGCTCGAAAGGAACTGAAAACCTATGCCGCTTTCTCTGTCTGAACGCTGTCTTGCCATTTCCCCGTCCATCACCCTCGCCATCGATGCGCAGGCCAAAAAACTGCGGGCCGAGGGCATGGATGTTATCCCCTTCGGCGCCGGCGAGCCGGATTTCTGCACGCCGGAATACATCAACGACGCCGGCAAATTCGCCATCGACGCGGGCATCACCCGCTACACCGCCGTGGCCGGCACCATGGACCTGCGCACCAAGGTGTGCGATAAATTCTTCCGCGATAACGGCGTGGAATACAATCCCTCTGAAATTATCGTATCCAACGGCGCCAAGCAGGTGATCTACACCGCCCTCTGCGCCATCATCAACCCCGGCGATGAAGTTCTGCTGCCCTCCCCCTGCTGGCTCTCCTATCCGGAGATGGTGCGCATGGCGGGCGGCGTGCCGGTGATGGTTCCCGGCTGCGAAGAAAATGATTTCATCGTCACCGCCGATATGCTGCGCCCCTATGTCACCGAAAAGACCAAGGCCATGATCATCAACAGCCCCTCCAACCCCAATGGCTGCGTATGGGGACGGCAGGCCCTGGAGGACATCGGCAAGCTGGCCGTGGAATGCGGCTTCTACATCATCAGCGATGAAATCTATGAAAAGCTGATCTATGATGGCGAAAAGCACTACTGCCTGGCATCCTTCGGCGAGGATGTGAAGGCCCAGTGCATCATCGTAAACGGCGTATCCAAAACCTACGCCATGACCGGCTGGCGCATCGGCTATGCCGCCGGCCCGAAGAATGTGATCAAGGCCATGTCCGCCTACCAGAGCCACGCATCCTCCAATGCGAATTCCATCGCCCAGTACGCGGCCGCCACCGCCCTCTCCTGCGGCGATACCTATATCAAATCCATGATTACCGAGTATGATGTGCGCCGCAAGCTGATGCACCGCATGCTCAATGAAATCGAGGGCCTCTCCTGCCGCCTGCCCAAGGGCGCCTTCTACATCATGCTCAACCTGAAGAACGTGATCGGCAAGAAGTTCCACGGCCAGGAAATCACCGGCTCCACCAAGTTTGCCGAGCTGCTGCTCAATGATAAGCGCGTGGCCGTGGTTCCGGCGCTCGCCTTCGGCGATGATAACTTCGCCCGCCTCAGCTACGCCACCAGCCGCCAGAATATCGTGGAGGGCTGCAAGCGCATCGCGGCATTCGTCGCGGAGCTGGAGGACTGAGCGGGGAGACAGTCAGGGAGAAACGCTTCGGGGACTCCGTCCCCTGAATCCCCTGCCAGGGGAAATGATTTCCCCTGGACCCCTCTGTATAAAAAGTCGGCCCCGGAGAGGGGTCGATTTTTTTATAATTATTTCTAAAGGCACGCGTATGCGTGCCTTTTTCTGAGGGTTCCAAGGGGAATCATTCCCCTTGGCGGGGGTGTGGGGCAGCGCCCCAGCGTAGCCCCAACGTTCCTAAGCCCCAAGCCCCGCCTTCAGCCGCTCCACCATGGCGTAGCCGCCGTTGGCGGCGAGGGATACGAGGGCGGCGTTGAACACGGATAGCACCGCTCCGGAGGCCGCCACGCCATCGCCGAACACCTGGGAGAGGATGAGGGTTGCCAGGGAGAGGAAATAGCTCCATATCTGGGTGGGAATCCGGCGCAGCCCGGGAATTTCCTTGGTAATTTGGGTGAGCACGGCCACGGCGAAGGTCGCGCCCGCATAGCTGCCCAGCATGTTCCATTCAAATAATTCCGTTTGATTCACCTCATTTCAAGAAGTAGCCGGCGATCACGCCCACCGCCGCCAGCACAATATATTTGATGATCTCAAAGGCCAGCTTTTTCCATTTGTCGGCGGGCTCCTTTTCCATTTCGGAGACCCGGCCCGCCACCTGCTCCACGCTGCCGGCCACCTTGTCGATCTTGGAATTGATCGATTCAATGGCGTCCGCCTGCCGCTGTAGGGTGAGCAGGATTTCGGTCTGGCGCTTGCCGTTTTCCTCCAAATCATCCAGGCGGCGGCGAAACGACCAGTGTTCCGTGCGGTTCTCCGCCAAACCCTCGGCAAGCTGGGTCACCTGCTGGTGCAGGTTCAGGCATTGTTCATCCATTTTTTCACCTCACCCATCCCGTGCGGCCGAACAGCTGCACGCACTTCCATTCTTCCATTTCAAAAATGCCGGGAAGCGGCTCCCGGAGCACGGTGAGCAGCGGCGCGCCATCATCCGGCAGCGCGCGCACCGCCTCGCCGTCCCGGATGAAGGGCTCCAGCCGGGCCATCAGCGCATCATGGCTTCCTTCATCATAAACGCCTGAGCAGCGCACATCCATCGCCGCCTGCAGGCGCCGGAGCATATCCTCCGTAGCTTCATCAAAGCTGCCGTGCTCCGGGGCGCGCCAGCCCAGCCGCTTCATCAGGCTTTGCAATTGCCCCACATCCGCCCCGGAATCACCCCGCCGCAGAATTCTTCCGCCCAGGGGCAGCGAAACCTGCGGGATGGGGCCGTAATCGAAGCAGCGGGTCATCAGTCCCCAGGCATTCCAGCCGCCGCGATCGAGCGGGGCGGCGATCACGCCCTGCATGGGATTGCGGGCTTCGATCACCGTGCCTTCATCCAGCAAAAATCCCAAATGGCAGGCTTCCCCGGAAACGCGGAACACGGCCGCGCCGGGCAGGCGGTATTCCGGGGGAATGCTTCCCCGGCCCCGCACGGCGCACCAATTGCGCAGGATATACTGCGCGGGCGCGGAGATATCCAGCCCGGTATTTTCCCGGTAGAAGCCGGATGCGAGGCCCGCTGCGCCCCACACCCACCCCTGCCATGCCCGCGCAGCCCGCAGCTCCGCTCCGGCATACTGCCCGGCGAGCATCCAGTCCGGCAGGAAATGGGCATTCTCCCCGGCGGCGCCGGCGATGCAGCCCTCGCCAACCCGGTCTTTCAGCCAGGCGGCAAAATCTGCCGCGCAGAGCCTTTCTTCCATACTATGTACCGATGGCCAGCCAGCGCACCTTCGGGGAGAAATTGGTGGATGTGGCCGCCGACATGCGCAGGGTGAAGCCGCTCGCCGTCACCGCCGCCACGGAGAGCTGGTAGCTGCCGAAGGGGCCGGTGGGAGTGGAGAGATCGGAAGTATCAAAGGAGACCATCACATGGGGCGCGGCGGAATAGGCCCTGGGAAAGCTGACGGCAAGCTCGGTGGTTCCGTTGGAGGTGCGCGCCACGGCCTCTGTCACGCCGGTCTGGATGCCGAGCATGGCGGCAATATCACCGCCGCCGCTGCCGATCTGGGCGATGCCGCCGTAGAGATAGGCCGGGTGGTGCACCTCGAATTTGGGATCGCCCTCGGTGGCTGTGGAGAGATCGCCGATGGATACGCCGCCCGTGGCGCAGGGCGATATATGCAGCGCCACAAAATCATTGGGAAGCATAGCCGTGGCGCTGGCGGATTCGCCCAGGCAGGAAAACACCAGCAGGAAGCTCCAATCGTAATCCGCATCGAAGGAGAGGGTGATGTAGCTGGAATTCCGGGTCACGCCGCCCAGCAGCGCGGATATATAAGCCGAGAGATCCACATAGGAAGAGGATGTGGAAACCGCGCCGCTGGAATAGTAGAGCTTCAAGGCCGCGTAGGATGCGTAGCTTGCGGAGGCGAGGCTCAGCCGCAGGGTGAGCAGGGCGCGGGTGCCGGAATCATCCTGCACGCCGGAGGAAGTGCCGCGCTCGAGGGCAAATTCCTCGATCCGGGGATGGTACACCCACGGCGGCTCCTCGTAAAAGCCCACCACCACGCGGATGGGATGGGTGGATGTGGCATGCCAGGTGAGGTAGGGCGAGGCGGTCTGGGCGGAGGAGCCGCCATAGAGGGTTTCCACCGCCGTCAGCGCATTGAACTGGGAGAGGGTAGGAAGGCTTGTGAAGGTATTCACATACTTCACCACATCCCCGGAGCCGATGGTATTGGTGATGGTATCGCTCGTCACCGATCCTCCGGAAAACGCCAGCTTGCCCTGCAGCGCCCAATCCTTGTGGCTGGTGGATGCGTGGTAATGCTCGTAGCGTATGGAAACCAGCTGGCCGATGCTGCGGTCGGTATCGCCGCTGGCGGTAAAATCGCTCCACGGCACGCTCCTTGCGCCCGCAGTCCAGCCAGACTGGCCGGTGTAGGTATAAACCCTTGTGTACAATACTGCCATATGCTCACCTCCTGATCGGGCTGAAGGCCACGCCGCCGCCCTTGGGTCTTCGGATGCGGATATCATCCCCCAGCTGCAGGTAGCCGGAGCCGAAGGTGGAATAGGTCTGGCCGCCCACCACGATGTTCACCGTGCCGGAATCGATCAGCACCTCGCTGGCGCTAAGGTTATCGCCCACATGCATGCCGCTGGAATCGATGCGCACCACCCGCTCAAATTCCGGGCGGGTCACCGCGTCCAGCGCAGCATTTCTCGCCTGGTCGGCGCTGTCCTGGGCGGAGCCCGCAAGCGCCGCCGCCTCGCCGGCAAGGGCTGCGCTGGAGGACGCCGCAGATTGTGCGGAAGCCGCCGCGTCCTGGGCAGAGGAGGCCGCAGAGGATGCCGCGTTCGCCGTGCTCTGGGCGGAGGAGGCAGCAGAGGAAGCTGCGTTCGCCGTGCTCTGGGCGGAGGAGGCAGCAGAGGATGCCGCGTTCGCCGTGCTCTGGGCGGATTCTGCCGCATTTTGCGCCGCGCTGGCCTCTCCTGCGATGATGGTGAGGGATTTCCCGGCCACGATCTGGCTGGTGGCCAATTTCGAAATAAAGGCCTCCCGGGCAAAGAGCTGGTCCACATCGATGCGCGCGG
>JAFUPT010000065.1 GCA_017481065.1 Clostridia bacterium
CAGCATCGCTTACTGGGGTTTCCAAAGGGACGCTGTCCCTTTGGCAGAGTGCAGGGACAGCGTCCCTGCCGGGTTTCAGGGCAGCGCCCTGAACGGACCCCGTAAAGGAGAATTCATATGTTCAATACCCATGATATACTTGAAACCCTGCGGATGATCGACCACCAGAAGCTGGATGTGCGCACGATCACCATGGGCATTTCCCTGTTCAACTGTGTGACGGATGATGAAAAGACCCTGTGCAACCGCGTCTACACCCGCATCACCCGCCAGGCGGAAAACCTGGTGAAGGTGGGCCGCGCCATTGAGCGCGAGTTCGGCGTACCGATCGTGAACAAGCGCATTTCGGTGACCCCGGCGGCGCTGATCTCCGGCGGCATCAAGCATCCGGAAAAGCTGGCATTGGCGCTGGACAAGGCCGCCAAGGAGACCGGCGTGGATTTCATCGGCGGCTATTCCGCCCTCGTGCACAAGGCGATGACTGAGGCGGACGAGCGGCTGATCCGCTCCATCCCGGAAGCGCTGGCTGCCACGGATGTAGTGTGCTCCAGCATCAACATCGGCTCCACCCGCGCCGGTATCAATATGGACGCCGTGGCGCTGATGGGCAACATTGTGAAGGAAACCGCTGAAAAGACCGCCGACCGCGACGGCCTGGGCTGCGCGAAGCTGGTGGTGTTCTGCAACGCCGTGGAGGACAATCCCTTCATGGCCGGCGCCTTCCATGGTCCCGGCGAGGGCGACTGCGCGGTGAGCGTGGGCGTAAGCGGCCCGGGCGTGGTGAAGGTGGCGCTGGAAAAGGTGAAGGGCGCACCCATCAACGTGGTGGCCGAGACCGTAAAGCGCACCGCCTTCCAGATCACCCGCATCGGCCAGCTGGTGGCGATGGAGGCTTCCCGCAGGCTGAACGTGCCCTTCGGCATTGTGGACCTGTCCCTCGCTCCCACCCCGGCGGTGGGCGACAGCGTGGCTGCGATCCTCGAAGAAATGGGCTTGGAATGCTGCGGCACCCACGGCACCACCGCCGCGCTGGCGCTGCTCAACGATGCGGTAAAGAAGGGCGGCGTGATGGCCAGCTCCAACGTGGGCGGCCTTTCTGGCGCGTTCATTCCCGTGAGCGAGGACTGCGGCATGATCCATGCTGCGGAGGTCGGCGCGCTGAGCCTTGATAAGCTGGAGGCCATGACCTGCGTGTGCTCCGTGGGCCTTGATATGATCGCCATCCCCGGCGATACCAGCGCCGAAACCATCTCCGCCATCATTGCGGATGAGGCCGCCATCGGCATGGTGAACAACAAGACCACCGCCGTGCGCGTGATCCCCGCGCCGGGCACCAAGCCGGGCGACAACGTGGAGTTCGGCGGCCTGCTGGGCCATGCGCCGGTGATCCCGGTGAACCAGTACGGCAGCGCGGAATTCATCCGCCGCGGCGGCAGGATTCCCGCCCCGCTGCATTCCCTTAGAAATTAATGTTGCAAAGCGCGAAAAATGGGTTATAATAATACCAGAATGAAAATTGGAGGATAAATATTATGCAGATTACCAAGCAGACCACCATGGGCGAACTGCTCACCTACGACCGCGGCGTTGCCATCGTTCTGATGCAGGCCGGCATGCATTGCATCGGCTGCCCCTCTTCCATCCATGAATCCCTTGAGGAAGCATGCATGGTGCACGGCATCAGCTGCGATGAACTGCTCGCCAACATCAACAAATATTTCGAGGCGAACAAGAAGTAAGGCTTGAAGGAACGATTAAGGGACTCTGTCCCTTAAAAATCCCTGCCAAAGGGATAGTATCCCTTTGGAAACCCC
>JAFUPT010000066.1 GCA_017481065.1 Clostridia bacterium
GCGAGGGCGCAGATACCTTCACCTTCTTCGATGGCCCGCCGACCGCAAACGGCAAGCCCCACATCGGCCATATCGAAACCCGCGCCATCAAGGATTTGATCCCGCGCTATCAGACCATGAAGGGCAAGAATGTGCTGCGCAAGGCCGGCTGGGATACCCATGGCCTGCCCGTCGAGCTGGAAGTTGAAAAGCAGCTGGGCCTGGACGGCAAGGAGCAGATCGAAGCCTACGGCCTGGAGCCCTTCATCAAGAAGTGCAAGGAATCCGTTTGGAAGTACAAGGGCATGTGGGAAGAGATGAGCGATCGCGTCGGCTTCTGGTGCGATATGGAAGATCCCTATGTCACTTATGAGGATAATTACATCGAATCCGAGTGGTGGAGCCTGAAGGAAATCTCCAAGAAGGGCCTGCTCTACAAGGGCCATAAGATCGTTCCCTACTGCCCCCGCTGCGGCACCGCCCTCTCCTCCCACGAGGTTTCCCAGGGCTACAAGGCCGTAAAGGAGCGCTCCGCAGTGGTGCGCTTCAAGGTAAAGGGCGAGGAGAACACCTTCATCTACGCCTGGACCACCACCCCCTGGACCCTGCCCAGCAACACCGCCCTGTGCGTAAACGCCAACGAAACCTATGCAAAGTTTGATTTCGAAGGCCGCACCATCATCATGGGCGACGCCCTGATCGAAAAGATCCTTGGCGAGGGTGCAGAGGTTTCCAACAAGACTACCTTCCCCGGCAGCGAGCTCGTCGGCATGAAGTATGAACCCCTGTTCGATTTCCAGTATGACGCCGTGAAGAACGATCCCGACGCCGAAAACGCCTGGACCGTCATCGCCGATGATTATGTCACCATGTCCGATGGTACCGGCATCGTGCACATCGCCCTGGCCTTTGGTGAGGATGACAACCGCGTAGGTAAGAAGAACCACATTCCCTTCCTGCAGCTGGTGGACATCAAGGGCGAAATGACCAAGGAAACCCCCTGGGCCGGCACCTTCGTGAAGAAGGCCGATCCCATGATCATCGAACAGCTGGACAAGGAAGGCAAGCTGGTTTCCGCGCCCGTATTCGAGCATGATTATCCCTTCTGCTGGAGATGCGATACTCCCCTGATCTACTACGCACGCGGCGGCTGGTTCATCCGCATGACCGCCCTGCACGACCAGCTGATGGCCAACAACCAGACCATCAACTGGATGCCCGAAAACATCAAGGACGGCCGCTTCGGCAACTTCCTGGACAACGTAATCGACTGGGCTCTGTCCCGCGAGCGCTACTGGGGCACTCCCCTGCCGGTATGGGTTTGTGATTGCGGCCACCAGCATGTGATCGGTTCCCGCCAGGAGCTGATCGAGCTGGGCGAAAATGTGGACCCGAATATCGAGCTGCACCGCCCCTATATCGATGAAGTGGTCATCCCCTGCGAAAAGTGCGGCGGCAAGATGCACCGCACCCCCGAAGTGATCGACTGCTGGTATGATTCCGGCTCCATGCCCTTCGCCCAGTGGCACTATCCCTTCGAGAACAAGGAAATCTTCGAAAAGCGCTTCCCGGCAGATTTCATCTCCGAAGCCATCGACCAGACCCGCGGCTGGTTCTATTCCCTGATCGCCATCGCAACGGCGGTATTCGGCGAATCCAGCTACAAGAATTGCCTGGTCATGGGCCATGTGCAGGACGCCGAGGGCAGGAAGATGAGCAAGCACATCGGCAACGTTGTCGATCCGTGGGATGTGCTCGACAAGCAGGGCGCGGACGCCGTGCGCTGGTATTTCTACGCATCCGGCTCCCCGTGGCTGCCCACCCGCTTCTCCGGCGAACTGGTTTCCGAGCTGCAGAGCAAGTTCATGGGCACCCTGTGGAACACCTACGCCTTCTTCACCATGTATGCCAACATCGATGAATTCAATCCTGCCGTGCATACCTGCGATGAAGCGGATTACACCCTGATGGACAAGTGGGCCCTCTCCAAGCTCAATACCCTCGTCAAGCTCGTTGACGAAGGCCTTGCCGAGTACAAGATCACCGAGCCCGCCCGCGCCATCCAGAGCTTCGTGGAGGAGCTGTCCAACTGGTATGTGCGCCTCTCCAAGTCCCGCTTCTGGGGCAAGGAGTGGACCAAAGACAAGCTGGCCGCCTACAACACCCTCTACACCGTGCTCACCACCCTTTCCCACATCTGCGCGCCCTTCATTCCGTTCATGGCCGAATCCATGTACCAGAACCTAGTGGCTGCAAATGTCGAAAACGCACCCGAATCCGTGCATCTCTCTGATTTCCCGGCATGCGTGGAGAAGTGGATCAATCCCGAGCTGGAAGCACAGATGGAAGAAGTGATGCAGGCTGTGCAGCTGGGCCGCGCCTGCCGCTCCACCGCAAACATCAAGGTGCGCCAGGCCCTGGGCACCCTGTATATCAAGGGCCGCGAGCTCTCCGACGATTGCGCCGCGCTGATCAAGAGCGAGCTGAACGTGGAAGAGATCAAGTTCGTAACCGACGCCAAGGAATTCATGGCCTACCAGATCAAGCCCCAGATGCGCACCCTCGGCCCGAAGTATGGCAAGCTCCTGGGCAAGATCGGCAATTATCTCAAGGAAGCCGACGGCTGCGCCATCGTGGATGCCTTCGACCGCGGCGAAACCTGGAAGTTCGAGCTGGACGGCGCCGAAGTGGAGCTCAGCAAGGACGACGCCCTCATCTCCCCCGCCCAGAAGCCCGGCTTCGTGGCGGAATCCGATAACGGCATGACCGTCGTCATCGATACCAACCTCACTCCCGAGCTCATCGAAAAGGGCTATGTGCGCGAGGTGATCTCCAAGCTGCAGACCATGCGCAAGGAGGCCGGCTTTGATGTGGTGGACCGCATCCAGGTATCCTACCAGACCACCGATGTGCTCGCGCCCGTCATCGCCAAAAACGCCGCCGCCATCGCCGATTCTGTGCTTGCCACCGAAATCGCCTGCGCCGCCGCTCCCGAAGGCGCTTATGCCAAGGAGTGGAACATCAACGGCGAAAAGGCCACGCTGGCTGTGAAGAAGTAATGCCTTGTGGGGAACGCTTAGGGGACGCTGTCCCCTAAGAACCCCTGCCAAGGGGGATGATCCCCCTCGGAACCCTCAGTATAAAAAATCGTCCCCGGAGCGGGGACGATTTTTTAATAGAAAACAGGAAAACCAAGAGGCTCCTCTGTGCAAGGAGAGCCGGCAATCGCTTGCGATTGACTGAGGGGTAGTCTTTTTCTCCCGTAATTCAAAAAATGACCTCGCTTCGAGGTCATTTTTTATGCAGGGGTTTCCAAAGGGAATCATTCCCTTTGGTGGGGTTCTTAGGGGCAATGCCCCTAAGCAGGGTGCAGGGACAGCGTCCCTGCGCGCTTACTTCGCCTTCACCCGCGCAACCAGCGCGTTCCGAATCTCATCGTTCGCCTGCATCAGCGCAATGCGGGTACCCTGGGAATTCTGGTAGGCAACGGCAATGATGGGAGCCTTGGTGCCGGCGTGGAGGGCCTTCACCCGCACAGCCTGGGGATAGCGCTTTTTCGCTTCCTCATAAGTACCCACATAGAGCAGGCGGCTGAGGTAGATATCCTCGATCACGCGCTCCTTGCGGCCATATTTGCGGCTCAGGCGCAGCACATCCTCATCCATTTCATAGATGGTGGTGGCAATGTATACCCGCAAAACCTGCCAGGCAATCAGCGCGCCGACCAGCCAGAAGAGCACATTGGCGATATTGTAGCTCACCACCTTGGCCACATACACGGAAAAGACATAATTCAGGGCAATCAAAAGAACCAGCAGGCCCAGCACCAGCAGTATGCCCTGCAGGTTGCCGAGCTTTTTGTGCGCAACGATCTGTTTCATTATTCAATCTCCAAAGTTTATTTTTCTTATTATACCGCGAAAGCAGGGCCGGTGGCAAGGGGTGTTTCCATCTTGACAGCGGGGCTTTCCCGGTTTATCATTATGAAAGAGGTTTATTTTAGGAGGATACGGGATGAAACAGCAGCCCCAGCTTACGATGATGATCAAGGGCCAGGTATTTGATGGCTTCCTGCTCTGCCGCGCGGCGGCGCAGAAAACCAGCTCCAACGGCAGCAAATACCTGGATATGACCCTCTGCGATATTTCCGGCGAAGTGAATGCCAAGATGTGGGATGGGCTCACCCCGCCGCCGGCGGTTGCCGATGTGCTGCGTGTGCGCGGCGTTATGCTGGAATACAACGGCCGGCCCCAGCTGCGCGTGGATAAGATGCGCACCGCCACCGAAGAGGATGATTTTGATATGGAGCAGCTGGCGCCCTGCGCGCCGGAAAAGCCGGAGAAGATGCTCGGGGATATCCTCGATCGCGTGGAGCAGATTGCCGATCCCCAGCTCAAGGCGCTGGTGAAGATGCGCATCGATGAATGCGGTGAACAGCTGAATTATTATCCCGCCGCTTCCAAGCTGCACCATGCCGAGCGCAGCGGCCTATTGCACCACACCAGCACCATGCTGCGCATGGCGGGCTATGTGTGTGAGGTCTATCCCCAGCTGGACGCCGATCTGCTGGCCGCAGGCGTGGTGCTCCACGACCTGTGCAAGATCAATGAAATGGATTCCGACCAGATCGGCATGGTTTCCGATTACACCGCCCAGGGCATGCTGATCGGCCACCTGGTCGCCGGCGTAGCGGAGATCGCCCGCTGCGGCCGCGAGCTCGGCGTGCGCCAGGAGCTTTTGATGATGGTGGAGCACATGATCCTCTCCCACCACGATAAGCCCGAATTCGGCAGCCCCAAGCCGCCCATGTTCCCCGAAGCCGAAGTGCTGCACACCCTGGATTTGCTGGATGCGCGCATGTTTGAAATGGCCCGCGCCCTCAAGGCGGCCAAGCCCGGTGGTTTCACCGAGCGCATCTGGAGCCTCGAGCGCAAGCTGTACAGGCGGAAGGAAACTGCGGGGGACGATTGAGGGCGCTGCCCTCAAACTCCCGGCAGGGACGCTGTCCCTGCACCCTGCCAAAGGGAATGATTCCCTTTGGAAACCCC
>JAFUPT010000067.1 GCA_017481065.1 Clostridia bacterium
CCCCCTCAAGGGTGTGCGCGGTTTCGGTCCCCGCAGGGCAAACCAGTACGGCGCGCTGACCAACCGGGAATATCTGGAAAATGCCGAAAAATCCTTCCTGCGCATCCTGCAAATCGAGCATAAGGACGCCATCGAAAACCTGGACGAGATCCTTGCCGTCGAGGGCATCGACCTGCTGATCTGCGGTCCCAACGATCTGTCCGCTTCCTACGGCCATCTGTGCGATACCCGCAATGAGGAAATGTTCCCCATCTATGATCTGTTTGCCGCAAAGTGCAAGGCCGCAGGCAAGCCCTTCGGCGTAAGCCTGGGCGCCGGCGATAAGATATCGATGAAGGAATGGGCCCAGCGCGGCGCCAATTTCATCGGTTGCGGCGATGATATCGCCTATATGAGCCTGGGCTGCAGGGAAACCTTTGAATTCCTGCAGGAAAACGGGATTAAGAAGTGATTGCGGGCGCGCAATGCGCGCCCCTACAGGAAATCCTGTGCAGATGGATGACCGCGAGGGTTGCCCCTGCAGAAAACCTGCGGTTGAAAAAACCGTAGGGGCGGTCATTGGCCGCCCGTCACCCCCGAATCTTTGCGGCGTATGCCGCTGGAGAAATATAATTAGGAGGAAAATCCAATGAAGAGAATCCTTGCTCTGGTTCTGGCTCTGATGCCGAGCCTGTCCGTCGTCGGCGCAGTTGCCGAGAAGACCATCACCGTTACCCTGACCGCAGTGTCCACCGACACCCACGCCAAGGCAATGATGGAGTTCGAAAAGTACGTTGAAGAAGCTTCCAAGGGCGAACTGCAGGTTGAAGTTTACACCGACGCCGTTCTGTTCACTCAGGAAGAAGAAGTTGTTGCCGTTGCAGGCGGCGACGCTCAGATGTCCCTGATCTCCGCCAGCTGGCTGACCGCAGGCTCCCCCTGGGTTGGCATGTTCGCTGCCGGCTACACCTTCAAGAGCTATGACCACATGACCGCTGTTCTGAACGGCGAAATCGGCGCAGAAGCTTTCGCCAAGATCGCTGAAGAGCAGAACGTGCTGCCCCTGGGCGCATGGTATCTGGGCTCCCGTCAGATCTCCCTGTCTGAGGACAAGGCCATCACCACCCCCGCAGACCTGAACGGCATCAACCTGCGCATGCCCAACTCTGATGCATGGCTGCTGCTGGGCAAGGCCATCGGCGCCAACCCCACCCCCATCTCCTTCTCTGAGCTGTATCTGGCTCTGCAGACCGGCGTTGTTGATGGCCAGGACAACCCCCTGCCCACCGTTGAGTCCGCTAAGTTCTATGAGGTTCAGAAGTCCATCACCATCACCAACCATCTGGTTGACTCCGTATGGCCGGCCATCAACGTTGATTTCTGGAATGGCCTGACCGAGGCCCAGCAGCAGATCGTTCTGGACGGCGTAGAAGCCGGCCGCAAGTTCTGCGACGAGACCAACCTGGGCCGCGAGGCTGAGCTGGTTGAGTTCTTCAAGGAGAAGGGCGTTTCCGTTTACGAAGCCGACCTGGATGCTTTCGCAGAGCATGTACAGGCCTACTACCTCGAGTCCCCCACCTCTGCTGATTGGGATCTGGAGCTGCTCGAGCAGGTTAAGGCTCTCGGTTAATCCTTTGCAGCCTCACAGGGCGTCTTTTCCGATATCTCTTCGCGGAAAAGTCTTGACTTAGCTCTACTAAGCCGGCGACTTTTCCATTCGACCTATCGAAAAATCCACTCCTGTGAGCAAGCAAGAGGGAATTTATCCTGAAATAAGGATAATTATCCTGATTTGAAGTCATTGGGGCTGCCCTGCTTGATAGGGCAGCTCCGCTGACCGTCGAAAAACCCCGTATGGCGGCCCGGTTCGCTATGCGAGGTTTTGCGATGGTCAGCAATACTTCCGTGACACTATGATAACTGCGGGGCAGCGCATCGCATGATCCCCGCCACTGGAGGGTAATTACCATGAAGTCTCTGCTCAAGACGCGCGACATCGTGCGGGACATCGTGGAGCTGTATATCCCGATCATCAGCTTCTGCATCATGTTCCTGGTGTTCGTTGCGCAGATCATCTGCCGCTATCTGCTGCGCATGCCGCTGGCATGGGCATATGAAGTAACCGTGTCCTGCTATCTGTGGCTGGTTGTTCTGGGCGCATGCTATGCCCAGCGCCACCATGCGCATGTAACCTTTACCCTGGTAACCGATAAGATGCCCCTGCGCCTGCAGGCATTCTGCATCGGCCTGGGCAACCTGCTGATCGCCTTCGCGTTCATCTGGTCCTTCGTGCCCAGCGTGGAGTTTGTTGCGTTCATGGCCCGTCAGAAGACCTCCGTTCTCAAGATCGGCCTGGACATCGTATATGCTCCTTACATTCCCTTCCTGGCCTTCACCATCCTTTACATGCTCAACGACCTGATCCTGGACTTCAAGGTTGCTTTCGGCCTTGCCAAGCCCGATGAGCTTGCAAAGTACAAGAAGGACAACATGAACGAAGTGGACCACGCCCTTGAGGGCAGTGTTGAGGAAGGAGTGAGTGCAGAATGAGTTTCCCGCTGATCGTGTTCCTGATCATCTTCGTTTTGATCTTCATCCTGCGCATGCCCATTCCCCAGGGCATGATGTGCGCCTGCATGTTCTATTTCATCGCCGCAGGCGAGCCCATTAAGATGGTTGGCCAGCAGACGCTGAAAACCTTCTACACCAACTACACCATCATCGCCGTGCCGCTGTTCATTTTCGCAGCAAACGTAATGAACTCCGGTAAGATTACGGATAAGATTTATGATTTTGCCCTGGCCCTCGTTGGCCGCTTCAAGGGCGGCCTGGGCCATGTAAACATCCTGGGCTCCCTGGTGTTCGCCGGCATGACCGGTTCCGCCATCGCGGATGCTTCCGGCCTGGGCAAGATGGAAATTGAGCACATGAAGAATGAAGGCTATGAGCCCGAGTTCGCCTGCGCCATGACCTCCGCTTCCGCGGTTCTGGGCCCCACCTTCCCGCCGTCCATCCCCATGGTTATCTATGCCATGTATTCCGGCTGCTCCGTTGGCGCCCTGTTCCTCGGCGGCATCGTGCCCGCAATCCTGCTCACCATCGCCCTGATGGCCTATGTGGTAATCATCGCCCACAAGCGCAATTACCCCGTTTCCGAGAAGATGAACTTCAAGAAGTTCCTCATCTCCACCCTCACCGCCATCCCCGCCCTGCTCACTCCCCTGATCCTGCTGGCCGGCATCTACACCGGCGTTATGACCCCCACCGAGGCAGGCGCAGTTGCAGGCGCTTATGCGCTGCTGGTTGCAATTTTCGTATACCGCATGCTGGGCTGGAAGGACCTGAAGAACATCCTGATTGAAACCGTGAAGGGCGTAGGCACCTGCTCCCTCATGATCGGCGCTGCAGCCACCATCAACTACATCGCCGCCAAGGAACAGGTTTCCGCCACCATCGCAAACCTGATCATGGGCATGACCGATAATCCGCTGGTATTCCTGCTCATCGTGAATATCGCAATCCTGATTCTCGGCATGTTCATCGATACCTCCGTTATCCAGTCGGTATTCGTACCGCTGATGATTCCGATCGCCACTTCCCTCGGCGTAGACCTGCTGCACTTCGGTCTCGTCGTTATCCTGAACATGATGATCGGCCTCACCACCCCGCCCTTCGGCATGCTGCTCTTCATCACCTCCGGCGTCAGCGGTACACCGCTCAAGGATGTTATCAAAGAAATCCTCTGGCCGCTGGTGGTTATGCTCATCGTGCTGGCAATCGTGACCTACGTCCCCGATGTAGTTCTCTTCCTGCCCCGCACCTTCATGGGCTACGGCGGCTAAGATCCCGCTGGGGAGGCGCCAGGGGACTCTGTCCCCTGGACCCCTGCCAGGGAGGCAGCGCCCCCCTGGACCCCGCAGTATAAAAAATCGATCCCGGAACGGGATCGATTTTTTGATATTATGGAAGAAATGTAGGGGCGATCCTGTGTGATCGCCCGTTGAAGGGAATACCTGTTTTGCGGGCGCACACATAGGTGCGCCCCTACATATTTTCCCCGCATTTTGCGGCGGGATGTGGGCATCCCGCTCTACGATTCCATTTCTATTGAGGAAGAAACCGTAGGGCGGCTTGCCTACAAGCCGCCGTTATGATTTTACACCTCATCCGTCACCTGCGGTGACAGCTTCTATTGAATATTTCCCCAGCGCACGAAGTGCGCTTACTGAGGGTTCCAAGGGGGATCATCCCCCTTGGCAGGGGTTTGGGGACAGCGTCCCCAACGTGGCCCCCAGCGTTCCCAGCGTCTTCCCTCTTGCGTATTTGCCCAGTTACTGTTATAATATATTTAGGAAAATCCGTATTGGAGGAGATACCAATGAGCAATTTCTTTGAAGCAAACCGCAGCGTGCTGGAAAACTTCAGCCGCGTTTCCAAGTCTGTCGGCGGCCGCAACGATTATGTGCAGGGCGGCGGCGGCAATACCTCTGCAAAGCTCGAGGGCGGCATGATGGCCATCAAGGCCAGCGGCTTCTGCCTGAAGGATATCGAAGTGGACAAGGCCTATGCAGTACTGAGCTATGAAGAGCTGCGCAAGTTCTATGGCGGTTCCAATCCCTCCGATTTTGAGGATGTGGAGAAGGCCGGCAGCACCAAGGCCAAGGAAGTTACCCAGACCATCGAAGGCCTGGCCGCGCTGCGTCCCAGCGTGGAAGCGGGCTTCCATTCCATCCTGGATACCTATGTGGCCCACAGCCATTCCGTGTATGCAAACTTGGCCGCCTGCGCCGTGGAATGCGATGATATCGTGAAAAAGGCCCTCGAGGGCGCGGATTACAGCTGGGGTTCCGTGGAATACACCGATCCCGGCGCACGCCTCACCTTCTCCATCCGCGATGAACTTTCCCGCGTGGAAAAGGAATGCGGCAAGCGCCCGGCAGCCATCTTCATGAAGAACCACGGCCTGATCGCCCACAGCGATGATCCCGATGAATGCCTGCGCATCCATGAGGATGTGAACAACCGCGTGGCAGCGGCCTTCGGCCTCTCCGGCAGCTCCTTCCCGGCAGTTTCCGTGAAGGAAGAGGATGGCGTGATCGTGGCCGATGCACCCTATCTCTCCGAAATGCTCAAGTCCGGCGCATATGATGAGAAATTCTTCCTCGAAACGCCCCTCTATCCCGACCAGATGGTGTTCCTGATCGGCTCCTTCGGCTTCGGCAAGGGCATGCCCGAGGCGGACAACTGCCTCGCCGATCCTGAGACCGGCAAGGTGGTGTTCAACATGGCCGCTTCCAAGGCACAGGTGATCGCCGAAACCATGACCGCCGTAGTCTTCATCGCCGAAACCATCAAGAAGGCCGGCTATACCCTCTCCACCATGGGCGAGGCTGCCAAGAAGTTCATCGCCAACTGGGAGAGCGAGAAGTATCGCAAGAGCCTGGCCGGCAAGTAAGGATGACGGGGGAGACGCTGGGGGACGCTGTCCCCCAGGCCCCCTGCCAAAGGACGCTGTCCTTTGGAAACCTGCCAGGGGAAATGATTTCCCCTGGACCCCTC
>JAFUPT010000068.1 GCA_017481065.1 Clostridia bacterium
AAATCCCCAACCCATTCTTGCCGGGTTGGGGATTTGTATATGCCAGTCGGCGCTGCCGAAAATACCCCCTGGCCCATTCTTGCCGGGTTGGGGATTTGTATATGCCAGTCGGCGCTGCCGAAAATACCCCCTGGCCCATTCTTGCCGGGTTGGGGATTTGTATATGCCAGTCGGCACCGCCGAAAACAAAACTCTGGCCCATTCTTGCCGGGCCAGAGTTTTGCATGTGCCAGTCGGCGCCGCCGACCTTAGATCTCCTCGATATCGCTGCCGAGATCGAATTCATCTGCTTCCGGTACGGAATCCAGAGCTTCGTCCTCGAGAACTTCGCGGATGGAGAGGCTGATGCGCTTTGCTTCGGTGTTGACGTCCAGAACCTTTACGCGAACAACGTCGCCAACGTTCACAGCGTCTTCAACCTTGGCAATGCGGGTGAGGGCGCACTGGCTGATATGTACCAGGCCGTCCAGGCCGGGCTCCAGCTCTACGAATGCGCCGAAGGTGGTGATGCGAACAACCTTGCCCTCTACAACGGAGCCAACGGGATACTTCTCGCCGGCCACGGTCCACGGACGGGGCAGGGTCTGCTTGTAGCTCAGGCTGATGCGCTCGCGCTCGGGATCCACGTTCAGGATCTTCACTTCGATTTCCTGGCCAACTGCCACAACATCAGAGGGATGCTTTACGCGGCCCCAGCTGAGGTCGGTCACATGAACCAGGCCATCGATGCCGCCGATGTCAACGAAGGCGCCGAAGTCTGCCAGGCGGCGGACGGTGCCCTTAACAACGGAGCCAACCTCGAAGGTGTTCCACAGTTCCTTCTTGCGAGCGGCCTCTTCAACTACGAGAACCTGCTTGCGGGAAGCAACGATGCGCTTCTTGCTCTTGTCGATCTCGATGATCTTCAGGTTCATGGTCTGGCCCACGAACTCTTCGATCTTCTCAACATAGCGGAGGGACAGCTGAGAGGCGGGGATGAAGGCACGGATGCCCATCACGTTTGCCAGCAGGCCGCCCTTAACGGCTTCCTTGCCAACGCCTTCTACGAATTCGCCGGCTTCCTGCTTTGCAACGATCTCTTCCCAAGCCTTGCGGTCGATGATGTTCTTCTGGGAAAGCAACACATTGCCTTCGCCGTCGTTTACCTTCACGACCTCAGCTTCGATTTCGTCGCCGACCTTGACATCGGTAGAGGAAAGATCGGCCTTCTTTACGAGACCGTCAGCCTTGTATCCAACGTTGACGCAAACTTCGTCTTCGGTAATCTGTACTACAGTACCGGTAACGATCTGACCGGGGCGGAGCTGAACAAGGGTCTTCTCAACGTCTTCCATGGACATTGCGGCCTGTTCCTGGGTTTCTTCAGTGATAACTTTCTTCTCGATGTCGTTCATTCTTGCAACAACCTCCTTAATTATACAATCCGGCGTGGATGCACCGGCTGTAATCCCAACGATGTCGGTCGGGCCGATCTCCATACCTTCCAGTTCTTGCGCTGTTTCGATAAACAGCGTTTTCGGGCATCTCGCCCGAGCCAGATGGAAGAGCTTTGCGCTGTTGGAGCTCTGCTTCCCACCGACGACGATCATTACATCGGCATGCGATGCAATTTCCACGGCTTCGGCCTGGCGGTCGTGCGTGGCCGGGCAGATCGTGGCCCGGATGTCGATTTCGCGAATCCTGTCTTTGAGCTGCGCGCAAAGCGCATCGAATTTCGCCTGCACCATCGTGGTCTGGGATACCACCAGCGCCTTCTCCATTTCGGGAAGGGCTTCAATATCCTCCCTGCACATCACGGCATGGCCCTCCGGCTCTGTCCAGCCCAGGATGCCCATGACTTCGGGATGGGTGCTTTCACCGATCACGATCACGGGAATTCCGGCCCGGGAGGCCTTCTTTGCCATTTCATGAATGCGTGCCACGAAGGGACAGGTCGCATCCAGAATCTCGCAATCCCTTGCCTTCAGCGCCTCGATCTCCTTCCTTCCCACGCCGTGGGAACGGATGACGACCTTTGCGCCCCGGGGAACATCCTCAATCGAAGAGACGCTTACCACGCCTTTTTCACGGAGGGTTTCCACCATCTGGGGATTACGGATAATGGGGCCGAGCGTAATTGCCGGCGCGGCTGCCGCCGCCGTATCCACCGCCCTGCGCACACCGACGCAGAATCCGGCGTGACGGGCAAGAATCTTATCAGCGATGACAATCGACTTCCTTTCGCGCAGCGGACAAAAAACATTTTCCGCTAACTTCGTTTATTCGATGAAGCCAGCGGAAATCCTGCTTGATTATTCTCAATTTACTGTGTTTTTACGTTAAGTTTTGGATTTAATTTCCCCTGCATTCGTCCTGCATCTTCCAGATGGCGTCCGCAATGCGGCCGGTGGCAGCCTCCATGGTGTCCCGGTCGCAGCGGCGGCCGAAATCAGAGAAATCCAGGGGCCTGCCGATCATCATTTTCATGCGGCGGAAGGGCTTATAGGGGCCGTCGATATAGGCGGGAATCACCGGCACGCCTGCGCGCAGGGCGATCATGGATGCGCCGGAGAGCATGGGCGTGCGGGAATTATCCCGGCTGCGGGTTCCCTGGGGAAAGATTCCGAGGCCGTTGCCCTCCTTCACCAGCTGGAGGGAGGCGCGCACAGCGTTCAGGTCGGCATTGCCGCGATCAATCGGAATGCCGCCGATGCCGCGGATAATGGCCGCCAGCAGCTTGTTGGAGAAGAGCTCCTTCTTAGCAAGGAAATGCATATTCCGCTTCCGCGGCATCTGCGCGGAGATATAGAGCGGGTCAAAGCCGGAGCAATGGTTCAGGCAGAGGATGAAGCCGCCCTCATCCGGCAGGTTTTCCAGTCCGGTCACGCGGCTGGGATAGACTACATCAAAGAAGCCCCTGCAGAGGAACCATACCACATTATAAAACCCTTTTCCCATGAATCATCAGCCTCCGATATGCATGTCGGCGAGGCGAACAACCTCGTCCAGCACCTGCTTCAGGGTCATGCAGGAAGTATCCAGCAGATGCGCGTCCTCCGCCTGCACGAGGGGAGAGGCGGCGCGGTGGGAATCGTTGTAATCCCGCTCCACGATATCATCCAGCACCTCATGATAGAGGGGCGTTTCACCCTTGCCGCGCAACTCGGCATAGCGGCGCAGGGCGCGGACGTCGGGAGAGGCGGTGACATAGAGTTTAAGTGTGGCGTCGGGCAGCACCTTGGTGCCGATGTCGCGGCCGTCCATGACGATGGAGATGCCCTTGGCCGTCTCCTGCTGCAGGCGCACCAGATATTCGCGCACTTCGGGAATCGCGCCGACCACAGAAGCCGCCATGGAGGCTTCGGGGCTGCGGATGGCTTCGGATACGTCCTCGCCCTCCAGCAGCATATGCTGCACGCCGTTTTCAAACTTCACGGCGATCTTCACGCCGTTCACCTGCGCAGCGATGGCGGCCTTATCCTCCAGCAGGCCCTTGCGGGTGAAATGCAGGCCCACGGTGCGATACATGGCGCCGGTATCGAGGTACATTGCCCCCAGCGCCTCCGCCGCCGCCTTTGCGATGGTGGATTTTCCCGCGCCTGCGGGGCCGTCAATTGCGATGGAAAAAATTTTGCTCATGAGTTGTATTCCTTGACAGTTATTCGTTAAAATCACCGGTGCGTGCCTGTTGCAGGGATCACAACACCTCATCCGCCCCTTCGGGGCACCTTCCCCTCAAGGGGAAGGCATACAGGATCACTTCCTGCAATGCAGCCATCAGGACCAAGCTGGTGTTGGGCAGATTTGCCGTAATTACTGGATATTATGGCTGGCCAGTTCCGCGATGACGCGGGCATAGATCTTCACAGCCTTCATCATGCTGTCAATGCAGATGGATTCATTGGCAACGTGGCAGCAGTCCTCTTCATCGGGGAATACGGGGCCGAAGGCAACGGTATTGGGCATCATGCGGGAATAGGTGCCGCCGCCGATGGCGATGGGCTTGGCGTCCTCGCCGGTAACTTCATTATAAACCTTCAGCAGGCCGCGCACGATCTTGTGTTCTGCGGGCACATGCAGCGGGGTATGGCCGCCGGCGCAGACTGCCTCTACGCCGAAGGGAACAACCGCATTGGCGATGCCTGCCATGATCTTTTCCTCGTTGGTGCACAGGGGATGGCGGATATCCAGGGTGATGGAGAACTTTTCGCCGTCCCAGCGCAGGATGCCGAGGTTGCAGGTGAGATCGTGGGAGAGCTCATCGCAGCACTTGATGCCCAGGGATTTTCCATCATATTCCATGCCGATGCAGGCGGCAGCCATATCAATTGCGGGCTGGAGATTTGCGCCCATGCCCATTTCTTTCAGGCCCAGCAGCAGCATGCCCGCGGCATTCACGCCCGTCTCCGGCCATGCGGCATGGCTCAGAACGCCTTCGGCCACGATTTCAACCCTGCCGTCGCCCAGGTCCTTGGCAGTGAGCTTGC
>JAFUPT010000069.1 GCA_017481065.1 Clostridia bacterium
ACTTCTGAAAGGTCAATTTCCTGTGCGGTTTTCAGGGTGTAAAAACCTTATATTTCCGGTGACAATAGCCTGAGGGATCCACCTGTTCCCATACCGAACACAGAAGTTAAGCCTCAGCACGCTGATGGTACTTGGCTGGCACCGGCACGGGAGAGTAGGTCGTCGCCGGATTCAATTCTTTTTGTACAGACACATGGCTGTCCTTTTTCTTTTGTGGAAAAATAAAATGGAGGGAAGAAGTCGGGGCGGCGGCTTGAGGTCAGGCCGCCCTACGGTTCTTTTCCATGCGGTGGGGCGGGCTTCTATTTCAAAGCGGGTCCTCAGGGCAGAGGTCTGCGCAGGAGTCCAGTTGACAGCGTCACCAAGGCAGCTATTCATTTTTCCGCAGGCCCAGCACATAATCGGCGCTGACATTGTAATACTGGCAGAGCGTTTTCAAATGGCGTATGGGCATTTCATTGATTCCATTTTCATAGCGTGAATAGACCTGCTGGGTGGTATTCAATATTTTCGCAATCGTTGCCTGCTTTAAATCATTATCTTCGCGGAGCTCCCGCAGAATATCCCAATATTCCTTCACATATATCACCGAGGCAAATATAGCAACACCACTTCAGGTGTATATGGATATACACCTGAAGTGGTGTAGGAAAGCTGCAACTTCTGGGATTTTTTGCCGTCTAATAGAGGAAAGAGGTGATTTTATGAGGAAATATTGGATATTTATACTTTCTGCTCTGTTTGTTGTTGCGGTGGTTTCAGCTGGTTGGTATGCGGCGCGTCCGAAGTCTGCTGTGGTGCAGGTGGAGGCGGCGGAGGATATGGATGAGATGGAATTCACGGTGGTTTTGAATGAGTATGCGCCTGCGAAGTGGAACCACGGCTATGGGCATTACGACTTGACCATTGCAGCGCGGCAGGGGGAGACATTTATTTGCAAGCTGGGAAGTTCGCGGGTGGAGTGCGGGGAGATTACCCTGTCTTATGGGCCCTTGAATGGCGATGATTCCCCGGCGCGGGTGCATCTTTACACCGGGCAGCGGACGGATCATGCGCCGCAGGAACGGCTGGTGGTGTATGAAGGGCTGGATTTTGCGGATTTTAACGCCTTCATGCGCTGGTTCATGGGAAAATTTGCTCGATACGAGGGCAACGACGGGGAATACCATGTCTTTCATGTGCGTGACAAGGAGTTTGGGCTGTACAGCATTGCGGTGGGAAACCATTGCATCAGCGCCACGATGCGTATGATTGATGCGCTGCCCGGCGCGGCGGATCCGGAGCGCAATGGCCGCGCCGCGATGGTGGATCGGCTGGAGGCGTACTTCTGAGGAATATTATTATTGAAAAGCGATCCCGGGAAGGGATCGTTTTTTGTTTCGGGAGCAAAGGGACGCCGTTCCCCTACCGTTTCCCGTGAATTTGTGCTATAATGCAGGTATGTGGAACATAATTATCAGAATCGGAATTGAAATTGCGGCGGCGCTGATCATCGCGCTGCTGCTGCGCAGGTTTGTGTGCGCGCTGGCGCTGGTGAAGGGGCGGTCGATGCTGGATACGCTGCAGGATCGGGAGCTGATGTTTGCGCTGCGCTACGGCCTGTTCGGGGCACCGAAGCGCTTTGACGTGGTGATCTGCCGGTATCCGAAGCGGAAGGGGCTGTTTGTGAAGCGCATTATCGGACTGCCGGGAGAGACGATCTCCATGGAGGAGGACATTGTTTACATCAACGGCGAAGCTATTGAGGAGGATTTTCCCCGGAGAAAGTGCCTGCGGAAGATTGAGGAGCGGGCGCTGGGCGATGACGAGTATTTTGTGATGGGCGACAACCGGCCCAGCTCCACTGACAGCCGGCGGGTGGGGCCGCTGAAGCGGGAGCAGATTCTGTACAGGGCAGGATATGTGGTGCTGCCGCTGAAAAACAGGCGGAAAATACGATGAAAAGCCTTGACAGGCGAGGGAAATTCTGCTATAATATCCCTTGCAAATTTCCGGTGACAATAGCCTGAGGGATCCACCTGTTCCCATACCGAACACAGAAGTTAAGCCTCAGCACGCTGATGGTACTTGGCTGGCAACGGCCCGGGAGAGTAGGTCGTCGCCGGATTCAAAATTTTTGGACAGTCTTACAGACTGTCCTTTTCTTTTGCCTGTCGCTATGGGAATGCTGGATGAAATGGGCATGGAGTATTCATCTTATGAACCACGTTCAGATTGGCATTTCATCGAACCATATATAAAGAAAACGATCCCGATTCGGGATCGTTTTTTTAGCAGAGGGGTCCAGGGGAAATTATTTCCCCTGGCAGGGGTTTGGGGACGGGGTTCCCAAAGAAGAAAGCACAAAGCGTTAAAATCCTATGAAAATCATCGGGATTGATTGACAGGCCTGAAAGCTGGTGATAAAATAGCAGACGGATAAACCGAGTGAATTAATCGGAATTGACTGGAGGATTCGATGAAGCTATCGACGCGGGGACGTTACGGCATCCATGCGATGTATGACCTGGCGGAGCATTTCGGCGATGGACCGCAGTCCATCAAGCTGATTGCCGAGCGGCAGAGCATACCGGAGGCATACCTGGAGCAGCTGATCGCGGTGCTGCGGCGGGAGAAGCTGGTGATCAGCAACCGCGGCGCGCAGGGCGGCTACCGCCTGAGCCGGGAGCCGAAGGAGATTACCGTTGGCGATGTGCTGCGCGCATTGGAGGGCGGCCTGAACCTGGTGGATTGCCTGCTGGAGGAGGACAGCTGCGGAAAGACCTGCGCCTGCGCATCGAGGATCGTGTGGATGAAAATCCGGGATGGCCTGAACAGCATCGTGGATGGCATCACACTCCAGGATATGATCGACGAATATGCCGGACTCACGGCATTGGGGGAATAAATTATGAAGCGTATTTATATGGATAACGGCGCGACCACGCGCGTAATCGAGCCCGTTTTTGAGGCCATGCAGCCGTATTTCTGCGGCATCTTTGGCAATCCTTCTTCTGCGCATGACTATGGCTACGAAGCCAAGCATGCCGTGGACGCCGCACGCGAGCAGGTGGCAAAGGCCATCAACGCCAAGCCCGAGGAGATTTACTTCACCGGCTGCGGCACTGAATCCGACAACTGGGCCGTGCGCGGCGCAGCTTACCAGAATATCAAGAAGGGCCGCCACATCATCACCACCGCCATCGAGCACCACGCCATCCTGCACACCTGCGCGCAGCTGGAAAAGGAAGGCTTCGAGGTGACTTACCTGCCGGTGGACGAATACGGCTTCGTGACTCCCGAGCAGCTGGAAGCAGCCATTCGCCCGGATACCACCATCGTATCCATCATGTCGGCGAACAATGAAATCGGCACCATCGAGCCCATCGCGGAGCTGGGCAAGGTTTGCAAGAAGCACGGCGTGGTATTCCACACCGATGCTGTGCAGGCCATCGGCCACATCCACATGGATGTGCAGGCGATGAATATCGACCTGCTGAGCATGAGCGGCCACAAGTTCCACGCGCCCAAGGGCATCGGCGTGCTTTACATCCGCAAGGGCGTGCGCCTGCAGCAGTTCATGAACGGCGGCGCGCAGGAGCGGAACAAGCGCGCGGGCACCGAAAACTTGGCTTCCATCGTGGGCATCGGCAAGGCCATCGAGCTGGCGACGGAGCACATCGACGAAAATGCCGAGAAGCTCACCGCCATGCGCGACCACATGATCGAGCGCATTTTGAAGGAAATTCCCTATTCCCGCCTGAACGGCGACCGGGTACAGCGCCTGCCGGGCAATGTGAACGTTTGCTTCCGCTTCATTGAGGGCGAGGCCCTGCTGATGCTGCTGAACGCGAAGGGCATCGCCGGTTCCTCCGGCTCCGCCTGCACCAGCGGCTCCCTGGACCCGAGCCATGTGCTGCTGGCCATCGGCCTGCCCCATGAGATCGCCCACGGCTCCCTGCGCCTCTCCCTGAGCGAGGAAAACACCATGGAGGAATGCGATTACGCCGTGGACAGCCTGGTGGAGGTTGTGGCGAGAATCAGAGCGATGTCTCCCCTCTATGATGATTTCCTGAAAGAGAATAAGTGAGTTTATATAGAATAATTCCCGTCCAGAAGAATTGGAGGTTTGATTTATGGAATATACCGAGCAGGTAATGGATCATTTTATGAATCCCCGCAATATGGGTGAGATGGAAGACGCCAGCGGCGTGGGCACCGTGGGCAACGCCAAGTGCGGCGACATCATGCGCATCTTCATCAAGGTTGAGAACGACGTTATCGTGGATGTGAAGTTCAAGACCTTCGGCTGCGGCGCTGCCATCGCCACTTCCAGCAAGGCTACCGAGCTCGTGATGGGCAAGACCATCGACGAAGCCCTGCAGATCACCAACAAGATGGTTATGGAATCCCTGGGCGGCCTGCCGCCGGTAAAGGTGCATTGCTCTGTGCTGGCCGAGGAAGCCCTGCACGCCGCCATCCAGGATTATAAGGACAAGCTGGCCAACGGCGAAAAGCCGGCGACCGAGGAAGAGGAAGTAAAGTACGTCTGAGGATAAATGAATCAGCCGCAGCAGGTGATACTGCTGCGGCTGTTGTTGTGTGGAAGGATCTTGTATGGTAAAATGAAATCGGATAATACGACAAACTTGAATTTGTCGATTTGGTAAATTATCGTTTGTTGGGAAGATGGGAATACAAAGCGGAAGTTGCAGTAGTGAGGGGGAGAGTTTCAATGAGTTATCTCGATTACGAAGGAAATAGAATTTTTTATGAGGAAACAGGTGATGGTAAACCTTTAATACTGCTGCACGGAAACACAGTATCGAGCAAAATGCTTGCGCCTATTATTCCTCTTTTTTCGGAAAACTATAAAGTAATTATAATGGATTTTCTGGGATGTGGACAATCAAACAGGGTACGTGAGTGGCCGACAGATTTGTGGTATGAATGGTCAAAACAGGTTGTTGCTTTATGCGACCATCTGAACTTCTCAAAAGTCGATCTAATCGGATGCAGTGGTGGAGCTCTTGCAGCTATTAACGTGGCACTTGAGAATCCTGAGCGTATAGATGCAGTAGTAGCCGATAGCTTTGAAGGTCTCAACGCAAACGCAGCTATTACGGAACAGATTCGTATTGGACGCAGTTATGCAAAACAGAATGAAGGATTCTGCTCAATATTGAAGATGATGCATGGAGATGACTGGGAAAAGGTGCTCGATGCAGATACAGAAGCCGTAGTGAGTCATGCGAAGACCGTAGGAGAGTTCTTTCATCGTCCAATTTCAGAACTTCAGTCCAAGTTGTTATTAACAGGCAGTGCCGAAGATGAAATGTTCCCCAAAGGTCATTATGAGAAACTATTCCACAATATCTGTTCCCAGACAACCTTTGCAGAAAGCTATATTTTCGAACACGGTGGACATCCGGCTATGATGAGTAATATGGAAGAGTTTGTCTCAATCTGCAAAGAATTCTTTGATTAACAAATTCCAATTTGCATATCATCTGAAATATTTGTTAATGAATCATATTGGCTGCCTGCGTATTGCGCGGGCAGACTTTTCAGGTTTTCTTTTGAAGGAGTCCAGAGGGAACTTTTATTTATTAAAAATCGACCCCGCTCCGGGGTCGATTTTCATACAGGGGGTTCCAAGGGGAATCATTCCCCTTGGCGGATTCTTAAGGCAGAGCCTTAAGCAGGGTTTCCAAAGGGACAGAGTCCCTTTGGCGTTCCCCCGCATACCCAATTGACAAACGGCGCAAAATAGGATATGATTTCTTTGAACGGCCCGGCATGCGTGCCGGGCTGTTCACTTCGTATTTGGAGGAAAGAAATGATTCACGGCAATCTGGAAGGCATAAGAAACAGCGTGCTCGCGGAGCTGGAAAAGCTCTACGATGCGGAATTTGAGCGGGATTTGTTCCTGCCGGAGGAGCTTCTGCGGGTACTGGTGCACCATACCGAGCATATCAACCGCGAAATGCTGGTTTACCTCGGCAGGGACGGCAGCGTGCTGGAGATTGCCATCGGCAGCATCGGCTCCATCGCCCTTCCGGAGCTGCATTTGAGGAGAAACCTGGACCGGCTGTCCGGCTTCCGCTGTATCCATACCCATCCCGGCGGGGACGCGCGGCTCTCCAGCGTGGATTTGCAGGCGCTGCGCCTGATGCGCTTTGATTCCATGTGCGCAGTGGGCGTGCAGGATGGCAAGTGCACCGGTATTTCCGCCGCCTTCCTGGGCGAGGTGGAGTATGATAATTTCTCCATTGTGATGCACGGCCCGGTTTCCGCCCACCGCATTCCCCAGCAGAACTGGATGAATGAAATTGAGATGGCGGAGGAGCGGGTGAAGGAGGCCATCGCCAAGGGCGGCCTGGTGGAGCAGAGCGAGAAGGTGATGCTGATTTCCACCGACAGCGAGGAGAGCCTGGAAGAACTGGCGAGCCTTGCCGAAACCGCGGGGGCTATGGTGATCACCCGGGTGATGCAGAACCGCCAGCGGCCGGACCCGGCAACCTTCATCGGCAGCGGCAAGGCGGAGGAATTGTCCCTCGTGTGCCAGGCCATGGAGATTGATCTCGCCATCGTGGATGACGAGCTGACCGGCGCCCAGCAGAGGAACCTTGAAAATGTGCTCGGCGTGCGCGTGATTGACCGCACTGCCCTGATTCTGGATATCTTCGCCCAGCGCGCCCAGACCGCCGAAGGTAAATTGCAGGTGGAGCTGGCGCAGATGAAATACCGCCTGCCGAGATTGACCGGCATGGGCACGGTGCTCAGCCGCCTCGGCGGCGGCATCGGCACCCGTGGTCCCGGCGAAACCCAGCTGGAGGTGGACCGCCGCCGCATCCGCAAGCGCATCGATGACCTGAACGGCCAGCTGAAAGAAATCAAGCGCCAGCGCGATATGCGCCGCGCCCGCCGCGACAAGCAGGGCCAGACCACCGTTGCGCTGGTGGGCTACACCAATGCGGGCAAATCCACCCTGCTGAACGCGCTCTCCGGCGCGGATGTGCTGGTGGAGGACAAGCTCTTTGCCACCCTTGATCCCGTGATGCGCAATGTGGACCTGTCGGAAAACCGCTCCTGCCTGCTGGTGGATACCGTAGGCTTTATCCGCAAGCTGCCGCACCAGCTGGTAGAGGCCTTCCATTCCACCCTGGAGGAAGCGCTCTATGCCGATCTGCTGGTGGTGGTTTCCGATGCTTCCAATCCCCAATACCAGCAGCAGCGGGAGACCGTTTTCCGGGTACTGGATGAGCTGGGCGCGGGCGACCGGCCCGTGCTCGAGGCGCTCAACAAGGCCGACCGGGCAAAGATCAGCGAGGATTCCCTGGAACCCGCCGACGCGATCATCATCTCCGCCCAGACCGGCCGCGGCCTCGACAGGCTCAAGGAGGAAATCTCCCGCCGCATCGCCGCCATGCGCCACCGCGCCGAGCTGGTGATTCCCTATGATAAGGGCAATGTGCTCTCCCTGATCCACAACAAGGGGCAGGTGCTCTCCGAGGATTACCTTGCCGAGGGTACGAAGGTGGAATGCCTGCTGGACAGCGCGCTCTACCAGCGGGTGCTGAGCATGCTGAAGTGAGGGGGAGGAACGCTGGGGAAACGCTGGGGGCTGTCCCCTGAGCCCCCCCTGCCAGAGGACGCTGTCCTCTGGACTCCTGCCGGGGCTTTGCCCTGGACCCCCACTTAAGGGATAATATCCCTTAAGAATCCCAGACAAAAGACAACCTGTCCGAAGCGGACAGGTTGTCTTGAATTTAATGGTTTTTTCAGCAAAACGCGCCGTCAAGGCGCGTTTTTGCCATAGTGATGGTTTCGGGGAGATTATCTTTCTTGGTGGTTTCTTAAGCCGGCGCCTTAAACCGGGTTTCCGAATGGACAGCTCTCCTTTGACGCAATCCAGTCTCTCACT
>JAFUPT010000070.1 GCA_017481065.1 Clostridia bacterium
GGGCGCGGCAGGCACCGCGGCGAGGGCGGACAGGCCCGCGCAGAGGGCGGCGAGGCTCCCAAGGGCGACGCCAAGCCCGCCGGCGGCGAGATGAAAAAGCGCCCTCCGCAGGAGAAGCCCAAGGCCGATCCTGCCCCCGCACCCAAGGGCGAATAACTGTGCACAATCCACAAAGCGATCAAAAATCGGGCTGTAAAAATTGAAAAAGGGCTGTACAATCCCCGGCGCTTGTGGTATAATACTTCCAGCCCCGATTAGAGAACTTCGATACCGTATCCCTCCGGTGGAATCCCTACCGATGAGAATGGACTCGGCTCAAAGGGAACACATCGTATGGGCACATACATTTAGGAGGGTTATATTCCATGTTCGAAGACAAGACTTTGGTTTGCCGTGAGTGCGGCGCAGAATTCGTTTTCACCGCTTCCGAGCAGCAGTTCTATGCTGACAAGGGTTTCCAGAACGAGCCCGGCCGTTGCCCGGCATGCCGTGCTGCCCGTCGTCAGGCAAATGGCGGCGCCAACCGTGGCGAGCGTCAGATGTATGATGTGATTTGCGACGGCTGCGGCCAGAACACCCAGGTTCCGTTCCAGCCCCGCGGTGATCGTCCGGTTTACTGCCGCGCCTGCTTCGAGGCACAGCGCCAGAGCCGCTATTAATCGCATGTGAGATAGCATCCCCTGAAAGGATTCCTTTCGGGGGATGTTTTTTTGTGCGGGAGCAGGGATTTGTTGATACTGGCTTATTGTTTCGCAGTTATAATCATCATGGGAAGCGGGGATACTGGAGAAAAAATGCGAGGTGCAATATGTACAGATTGATGAAGGTTCCCGGAGCGCTGGCGCTGCTGCGCATGCTGGCCACTGCGGCGGCGGGACTGCTGTTTTACCTGAAGGCCCGCGTGTGGGCGGCGCTGAGCCTGCTTGTGGCGGCGGCCTCGTTTGTGCTGGGGCGGCTGTTTGAAAGGCATGATATGGCCACTGCGGCCGGCGGCTGCCTGAGCAGGATTGCGAATGTATTTTCCTGCGCGGTGCTGGCCATATGCGTTTGCCTGCCGTAGGGCTTTCATGCTATAATGGATGCAGATTACCAAGGAGGAATGCGGCATGAATAAGATGGGTTTCGGCTTCCTGCGCCTGCCCCGGACGAATCCGGATGATGAAAAGAGCGTGGATATGGGGAAGGTGTGCGCCCTGGTGGACCGCTTCATGGCCCTCGGCGGCAATTACTTTGATACCGCCTACACCTACCTGGGCGGTGCCAGCGAAACTTCCCTGCGGGAGGCGCTGGTGAAGCGCTATCCCAGGAATGCCTTCCGCATTGCCGATAAGCTGCCGACGTGGAAGATCAGGGAGGCGGGCGACGCGGAGCGCTGCTTCCAGGTTCAGCTGGAGCGCTGCGGCGTGGATTTCTTTGATGTGTTCCTGCTGCACGGATTGAACCGGGAGAACTACGAAATCTGCAAAAAATTTGATCTCTTTGCCTATCTTTCCCAGCTCAAGCGGGAGGGGCGGGCACGGAAGATTGGCTTTTCCTACCACGACAAGCCGGAATTCCTGGATGAGCTGCTGACCGCCCATCCCGAGGTAGACTGCGTGCTTTTGCAGATCAATTACCTTGACTGGGAGAGCAAATTCCTGGAATCCCGCCGCCTGTATGAGACGGCGGCGCGCCACGGCAAGCGGGTGCTTGTGATGGAGCCGGTGAAGGGCGGCACGCTGACGAAGCTGCCGGAGCACGTTGCGGCGCGGCTCAGCCATGCCTGTCCCGGGCGCAGCATGCCCGGCTGGGCGGTGCGCTTTGCCCAGGGATTGGAGCATGTGGATGTGGTGCTCAGCGGCATGAACACCATCGAACAGATCGAGGATAATTTGCAGCAGGTGGAAGCGCTGCCTGCAAGCGAATTGGAGCTTCTCCGCTGGGCGGCGGATGAAATTCGCAGCGCCATCGCCATCGGCTGCACAGGCTGCGCCTACTGCGAGCCCGGCTGCCCGCAGAACATCGCCATACCGCGCTATTTTGCCATGTACAATGAATACGCCCGCTATCCCAAGGAGGCCTGGAAGATGGAGCCCCTCTACCAGGAGATCGCCCAGACCCGGGGCAAGGCTTCCGACTGCATCGGCTGCGGTGCCTGCGAGGGCAGCTGTCCCCAGCGGCTGGAGATTGTGGAGACGCTGAAAAAGGTTGCCGGGGCGTTTGAAAAGGCATGAAGAAAGACCCTTCGATTACGAAGGGTCTTTTACTACGCTCACGCTTTCAATGCCGTAGTAGCGGAAGCATTCGAGGGCGTGGGCGTCGATGCGCTCGCCGCAGACCACGATGGGCACGGCGGGCGGGCAGCCCACCGTCGCGGCGGCGAGGACGCGGCCGATGCTCTCCTCTGCCGGGATGATTTCGGCGGGGGAAAGGGCGGCTTCCCGGATGCTGAGCAGCCTTTCCGCGCCGGAGAACAGCGGAGGCTTTTGGCTGATTTCCGGGCGGCGGGGGAGGGAGAGCAACGCTTCCTCCAGCCGCATGAGGCCGTCCATGCCGGTTTCCGGGGTGAACATCAGCACGAGGAAATCCGGGTCGGCAAATTCGGGGATGATGCGCATCCCTTCCAGCGCGGCGGCCATTTCGGCACCGGTGTAGCCGTAGGGCTTGGCGGAAATGGTGAGCTTCATGGGCTCGTCGCCGGGGATCAAATGACCGCGACCTTCGAGGCGGAGGCGCAGTTTTTTTGCTTCTGCGGCAAAGGCGGCCAGCCTGGCCCGGTAATCCCCGGCCAGATAGGCATTCACGGCGTCCAGCGACTGCAAAACCAGGTAAGACGGGCTGGTGGAGCCAAAAAGCGCCAGCGCATTCTTCGCCTGCCGGGAATAGCTCTCCGGCAGCTGCGGCGAGATATGCAGGTAGGCGGCACCGGTGAGGGCCGGGAGGGTCTTGTGGGCGGAATCGCAGCAGAGATCCGCGCCGAGATCGATGGGATGGCGGGATGTATGCAGGAATTTTAGATAGGCCCCGTGGGCGTTGTCCACCAGCAGCAGGGCTCCATGGCGGCGGCATACTTCCGCAATGGCCGGGATATCGGAGGTATTTCCGAGGTAATCCGGGCTGGTGAGGTAGACCGCGAGGGGCTTTTCGGAGGCGAGCATAGCTTCCAGCGCGGCAGCATCCACACGGCAGGAGAGGTAGGATTCCTCCTCGGAGGGGTAGATCCAGCGCACATCAAAATCCAGCAGGGCTGCGGCGGAGAGGAAGGTTTTGTGGGCGTTCCGGCCTGCGAGGATGAGCGGCCTTTGGCCGCTTTTTTTGTGCAGCAGCGCGAGATAGAGCATGGCGCGGATGCACTGGCTGGAGCCCTCGGTGGAATAAAACGTGGGGCAGGAAAAGAGGCAGGAGGCGTTTTCCTCGCTCTCCCGGATGATGCCGGAGGCCTCGTAGAGGCTGTCCGCACCGGAGATTTCGGTGATATCGTATCTCTCCATACCGAGAAGGGAAGCTCCCTTGTGGCCCGGCATGTGCAGGCGCAGGTGGCTTCCCTCCGCATATTTCTTTACAAAATCCAGAATGGGCGTATTCATTTTAATCCTCGAAGGCGCGGGCCACCTGCACCATGATGGCGCACTCCATGCGCTTTTTGAAGAGCTCGCAGCCATACTTGTAAACGCCCTTGATGGAGCCGGTGGAGTGGTAGGCGTTGGCTGCGCAGCCGCCGGAGCAATAGAGCTTTGCCCAGCAATCGCGGCATTCGGGGCGGGCATAGACATTGCAGGAGGAGAATTCTTCCTGGATGGCGGGGTTATCCACGCCCTTCCAGATATCGCCCAGCTTGAATTTTTCCTCGCCCACGAACTGGTGGCAGGGGTAGAGATCGCCCCAGGGGGTGACGGCCATGTATTCCGTGCCGCTGCCGCAGCCGGAGATGCGCTTGTAGATGCAGGGGCCGCCGGTGAGATCGATCATGTAATGATAGAAGGTGAAGGGCTTGCCCGCCTTGTCCCGCGCGCGCATGAGCTCGGCCAGCTTTTCATACTGGTCCATCACGATGGGCATATCCTCCGCAGTGAGCTCGGAGGGATCGCCGGGGGCGCAGACCACGGGCTCCATGCTGAGCTCGGTAAAGCCCAGGTCCAGCATTACCTGGATATCCTTTAAGAAATCGGGGTTTGCATGGGTGAAGGTGCCGCGCATGTAATAGCCCTTGCCGCCGCGCTCAGCAACCAGCTTCTGGAACTTGGGAACGATCTTTTCCCAGCTGCCGTTGCCGGCGTAGTCCACGCGGTAGCGGTCATGGATTTCCTTGCGGCCATCCAGGCTGAGCACCACGTTATAGCATTCCCTGTTGGCGAATTCGATCACATCATCATTGATCAGCATGCCGTTGGTGGTGAGGGTGAAGCGGAAATTTTTATTGTGCTGCTTTTCGATGCTGCGGGCGTAGGCCACCAGCTGCTTGACCACATCAAAATTCATCAGCGGTTCGCCGCCGAAGAAGTCCACCTCGAGATTTTTGCGGCTGCCGGAATTTTCGATCAGGAAATTCAACGCCCGCTTGCCCACATCGAAGCTCATCACCGCGCGCTCGCCGTGGTACTTGCCCTGGCTGGCGAAGCAATATTCGCAGTTGAGGTTGCAGGTATGGGCGATATGCATGCACAGGGCCTTGATTACGCCGCTGGTTTTGGCCTTCAGCTTTCCGGCCATGGGCTCGAAGGTATCGGGGGTAAAGAGCTTGCCCGCATCCTTTAGGGATACCACCTGGGCATAGCATTCCTCCAGATCGGCGGAGGAAATATCCTCCCGGCCGGCATATTTTTCCGCCATGGCGGAAAGAACCGCCCCTTTATCATTTCCTTCGAACATGGAAATGATATCGTAGGCGACCTCATCCACCGCATGCACGGAGCCGGAGCAGATATCCAGCACGATGTTGTAGCCGCCGAGCTTATATTGATGAATCATAAAACGCACCCCTTCAGAATCCGCCATAAAAAATACCGCCGGATTTCGGCGGCATTTTACGGATTACAATTACTTGCTTTCCTCGGTGTTTTCGCACTGCTGGTTGGCAATGCCGCAGCTGGTCTTGCAAGCAGACTGGCAGGAAGTCTGGCATTCGCCGCAGCCGCCGTTCTTGGCGCTTTCGCACAGATTGCGGGTTTCGAGGGTCTTGATATGTTCCATGATCGTACCTCCACAAAGTAATCTTGAAATATTATATCGCTTTCCGGCCGCAAAGTCAATATAAATATGGCATGTTTTTGAAACTCAGTTCATCATGCAGCCGCCGCGGCGGGGTCCTTCCGCGCCGGAAACATAGCGGGCGTTGAATTCCATGTTGATTTCCCGCAGCTCCTTGCGGCCTTCGATGTAGTCCTCATACATTTCCGCCAGGCCCGGCATGCAGCCATCGCAGGCGGAGCTTAAATTTCCGAGGGATTCGGCCACGATCTGCTCGCGCTGCTCCCGGGTGGTATCCTTGATCAGAATGCTGCCCATATTTATCGCCTCCTGTATGGGGATATTATACTCCTTCTGTACGCGTTCAGCAAGGGAGCGTGGGAAAAACGCAGTCTTATCGAGCGTACTTTTTATACCAAAGAGACGGGTTCAAAATCCAATCCCTGGAGCAATGAATGCTTGGTCAGGGCATGATAAACCCTCTGGTTGATAAACAGTTTATGCGCTGCGTAATGCCCCGCACCGAACACTTCGCAGGATTTTGCAAAGTCCGGGGCATTCTCAAATATTTCCTTGCGGTATGTGAGTGTATTCCTTTGGCTGGCCAGATACTTTTCAACGCCGCAATAGGAGCATACGCTCGTTTCGCGCACGCCTTTATCAAGAACCAAACCTTTTTCCAGGACATGAGTGAGCATCAGTTGATAAACTCCGGGCAGAACTTCGCTGCCTTTTTTATTCAGAACTGGCAAATAATCGATTCCGGTAATTCCTTCGTCCTGAAATATCTCTTTTGCTCTGTCGCATACAAATAGTTCGTCACCCACCCAGTGCAGCATTGCAAAACTTCTCCTGCCCCATTTGGGTGCTTTCTTGATGCGGAAGGAGCCGATTTGTGAAATACTGGCACAGTCCCAGCAGAAGCCGGGCGCGTATACGCCTTCCATATAACCGGGTTTACTCTCCGGCTGCGGATAGGCAAAATTCCCCTTGGAACGAATCGTGAGCCACTGCGCTTCCAGCAGTTCCTTCTTGGTAAATACCATATACGAATAGGACGTCCGGCGTTCCATATCCGTAATCCGGTTCATCAACTTCCAATGCGGGTTGCTCTCGGAAATGTCAAGGCTGCAGAACTCTCCTTCCTTGAAAGGAATGCTGTTTTTTACCAGATAGATATATAACAAAGGTTCATCCGTTCGCCGGAAAAAGATATGATGATTAACTTCCATCGCGTCCGCTCCTTAGCCGGATTGTTTCTTATGAAAATGAGAGGATTGTTTTGGTAAATGATCGAAGCCTATGATTGCATGCTGATACATTCTAGCATGTGTATGTTGGCAGCGTCAAGCTCCGCTGTAGATCGCAGCCCTGACGGATGCTTGACAAGCCGGTGGGAATGATTTATATTGAAATCAAATCCATTCGGGAGGAAATATTATGCGCAAGAACTTCGGGGCAAAGCCCCTCTGCTATCCCCAGCCGGTGTTTATCATCGCCGCTTACGGCGAGGACGGCACTCCCAACGCCATGAATGCCGCGTGGTGCGGAATTACCGAGGAGAAGGAAATCCCCATCTGCATCAGCACCGAGCACAAGACCACCGAGAACATCCTTTTCAGCAAGGCCTTTACCGTGAGCATGGCGGATGAAAAGCATGTGGCAGCCTGCGATTATGTGGGCGTAGTTTCCGGGAACGATGTGCCGGATAAGTTTGCCCGGGCGGGCTTCCATGCGGTGAAGAGCGAATTCGTGAATGCGCCGCTGATTGAGGAACTGCCCATGGCCATGGAGTGCCGCCTGGTGAGCTACGATCCCGAGAGCTGCCGCCTGATCGGCGAGATTGTGAATGTATCTGCCGATGAAGCGGTGCTGAACAAAAAGGGCAAGGTGGACCCGGCGAAGCTGCGGCCCATCACCTTTGATCCCATGAACAATACCTATCTGGTGCTGGGAGAGGAAGTGGGAAAGGCATTCAGGGACGGCTTGCAGCTGCGCTGACGCTTTGCGGAGAGGGAGAAACTTCCCGTCAGCTGCCGTTCCCCAGATTTTGCCGGAATCCTGCGGATTTCCGGGCGCAAAAGCCAGCCCTGTGACCGCCGCCGGGATTCAGAAGACAACAAAACCGCTGTATTACAGCGGTTTTGTTCACAATTTGGACACGGCCAGTCAACAATTCCGGGCTATAATCTCTTTTGTAATCCTTCAGAAAGAGGCAAATTGATATGAAAAAAATGCTCCTGTTCCTCCTCTGCGCCTGTATGCTCTGCATTCCGGCCTTCGCGGAGGAAGCCGAAACCGAAATCCTGCTTGGCGATGAAATAACCGTGAACGGCGAAGTGATCTCCGGGGATGCTTCCCAGCCGGTTTACCTTGCCTACCAGGTGGAGACCCATGAGGATGTTCCCGAGGAGCTCGCCGGGCTTGAAAACCGCGTGGTGACCATCACCGCCGCCGGCAGCTACCGCGTATCCGGCGAGGCGGCGGATATCCAGATCGCCGTGAAGGCGGGGGAAGAAGATGATGTGCGCCTGATCCTCGACGGCGTGGATATCTCCTGCCGTACCGCGCCCGCCATCGTGGGTCATTCCGCCCGGGATCCGAGAATTGCCGGGGAGTATGGCTTCACCATCGAGCTGGCGGAGGGCTCCGAGAACCGCGTGAGCGGCTCCCACACGGTGAAGATTTCCGATGATGATGTGAAGTTTGACGGCGCGATCGATTCCCTGGTATCCCTCGGCTTCGAGGGTTCCGGCAGCCTGTATGTGGATGCGGACAACGAGGGCATCGAGGTGAAGTTCGGCCACATGACCATCAACGGCGGCAGCTTCCACATCGAAGCCTGCGACGACCCGCTGAATGTTTCCGAGGATGGCATCGGCACCCTGACGGTGAACGACGGCTACCTCTTCTCCAGCGTGAAGAACCTTGAAGGCGGCGAGGGCGACGGCATTGATTCCAACGGCTACATCGTGTTCAACGGCGGCGTGGCCATCAACCTTGCCCATCCCACCAGCGGCGACAGCGGTATCGATTCCGATATGGGCAGCTCCATCAACGGCGGCATCATCGTGGGCGCTGGCAATATGTATGATCCCATCGATGAAAATTCCGGGCAGCTGTTCATGCTGCTGGAGTTTGCCGAATCCACGGATGACCTGGTGGTCGTGACCGATGAAAACGATGTGCCCGTGTTTGCTTATGACTTCCCCTACGACTATATGTACATCGCCTTCTCCACGCCGGAGCTCGAGGAAGGCAACTACCGCGTATACCTTGGCGGCGAAATTGAGGGCGAGCAGGTGGACGGCCTGTACACCAGCATCACTTCTTATACTCCCGGAAAGCGCATGCAGCACGGCGAGGGCAATGCCCAGCGCGGCATGATGGGCGGCGGCATGCCCCAGGAAATGGGTGCGGCCCCGGATATGGAGGATATGGGCGGCATGTTCGGCGGCCGCGGCGGCTGGATGCAGCTGCCCGAGGGCGTGGACCTGAACGAAATCCTCTCCGGTGTTGATCTCAACGAACTGCTCGCCGGCAAGGACCTGAACCAGCTGCTGAGCGGCTTTGCCATCAGCGATATCCTTACCGAAGAACAGATTGCCGAGTATATCGGCGATTTCCAGATGGAAATTCCCGAGATGCCCGACGGCGGCATGATGGGCGGCATGGGCGGCGGCCCGAGGAGCCTGGAATCCAGCGCCGACGTGGCGACGGACGCCTTCTTCCTCTCCAAGGACAGCACCGGATTTACCAACGTTCGCTCTGCAAACTGAATACCGGATGAAACAGGCCCGGCGGATTTCATGGAATCCGCCGGGTTTGTGTCAACAAAATGACGCGCAGCGCACGTTTTGCAGGCTTGCCCGCCGCAGCACTTGTGCAATCCATGGAAAATATGCTATAATTCATTAGATTAACAGGTGAGGTTTAAGCCATGCTTCTGAAAAGATTTATGATGGTTCTGCTCGCGCTGGCCATGCTGCTGGGCGCGTTTGCTTCCGCCGAGGATGATTACGGCATGCCCTATTACATCGAGGTGGATATCACGAACCAGATCGTAACGATCTACAACACCAGCGATAATTCCATTGCCCGGCAGATGCTCACTTCTTCCGGCATGAATGATTCCACGCCGCTGGGCACCTTCTACCTGATGGAAAACGGCCGCGCCTCCGAGCGCTCCGAATGGACCTATTTCCAGCAGTACCGCTGCTGGGTGAAGTATGCCACCCGCATTTACTACGGCTACATGTTCCATTCCCTGCCCTTCGAGGAGAAGGATGATTCCACCATGATTGCCCAGCATGCCAAGGAATTCGGCATGCCCACCTCCCACGGCTGCATGCGCCTGCGGGTGGAGGATGCGGAATTCATCGCCAAGAAATGCCTGGTGGGCACCCGGGTGAAGATTTATGAGAGCGAGGCTGTGAATGAAGATTTGCGCGCCCTGCTGCTGATTTCCTCCTACACCGGGGAAAACGGCATGAGCTACAAGGAATTCATGGGCATTTCCGAGGATGCGCTGGGCAGCGGATCGGCGGGCGACGAGGTGCTGGATTTGCAGTACCGCCTGAGCGATTTGGGCTACTACGGCGGCGAATTCAGCGGCAAGTATGATACCTCCGTGATCGCCGCAGTGAAGCATTTGCAGCGCGACCTGGGCCTTGCCGAAAACGGCATTTCCACTGCCGAGCTGCTGGAGCTGGTTTACTCCGATGATGCGCCCATCTCCACCGGCGAAATCACCCTCGGCGAGGGCAAGAGCGGCCCTACGGTGAAGAAGCTGCAGATGGCGTTGCAGAAGCTGGGCCTCTACAACGGCGCGATCGACAGCGTGTACGACCTCGATGTGAGCGAGGCGGTGCGCCAGTTCCAGATGATCTGCGGCTACGAGCCCGACGGCGTGGCAAGCTCTGAAGTGCAGCGCGCGGTTTACTATGTGATCAACAAAATTTCCGAGGAGCTGGGCAGCGAGAGCTTCACTGCCTCCGCCGAGACCGAGGAAATCACCCTCGCAAGGGTAAAGTCCGAGGCAAAGGTAAACATCCGCCAGTACGCCGATACCGAGAGCGAAATCCTCGGCAAGCTCTCCAACGGGGATATGATCACCCTCGTGGAGGTGGAGGGCGAATGGGCGGAGATCGCATCCGGCGATAAGACCGGCTATATGCACGCCGATTACCTGGAAACCTACACCGAAACTACCTCCAACATGCTCTACACCGCCGATAATGGCGCGAGCTACAGCCTCGGCAGCGGCGATGACGGCCAGAGCCTGGCTGCGGAGCTCTCTGCCTACTTCGCCAACGAGCAGTTTATGAACTACGGCGAGGAGGCCGTGACCTTCGCAACCGTGGATACCGGCTCCGACGGCCTGCGCCTGAACCTGCGCGCCGAGCCCAGCTCCATGGCGGAAATCCTGGCGGAGATTCCCAATGGCACCACCATGCGCGCCCTTTCCCAGGAGGGAGAATGGACCAAGGTGGGCTATGACGACCAGATCGGCTACCTGATGAACCAGTACCTCTCCTTCCATGAGGGCAGCGCCGACGAGGTGGAGAGCACCAGCACCGAGGCCGAAATGGAGGAGGAAGTGATCGAGGTTACCGCCGTGGTGGTTCCTGCGAACAACAAGAAGAAGGCCAAGGTTTATGATTCCGCCGATGAGAGCGGCAAGGTGATTTACAGCGCCCCCAAGGATATGGAAGTGCAGGTTCTGCTGGCGAACGAGCAGAGCGGCTGGGTGCTGGTGAGCACCGGGGAAAAGGAAGGATATATGAAGGATGAGGATTTGTCCTTCAGGCTGATGTGAGCAGGCATTCAATAAGGCCCGCAAACGCCAAAAATCCTTGAATATTATTGAAGAATGCCGCGCCCGCTTACCTGCCCCCGCAGAGGGAGGCAGGCGGAAAGGACGGCGCTGCGAGATAAGAACACAAACCCCCTGCGATTCATATGAATCACAGGGGGTGTTTTTATGCCTCAAACAGCTTTTTCATCAGGGCGATCTTTTCTTCGCCGCCGGAGCTTTCGAAGGTGATTTTGCCGGGACAGGTTTGCCTTGTAAGGGAATTTGTTTCCTCCAGGCGGCGCTTCAATTGCCGCACTGTGCCCTCAAGCCCATCGAAGATGCCGGCTTCCGGGAAGATGGATTCAATCTGCCCGCGCAGGAAGGGATAATGGGTGCAGCCCAGCACCACGCCATCGATCTTTTCATGCATGTAGGGGGCAAAGAGCGCTTCCAGCGCCGCGCGGGCTTCCGGGGAATTTGCCTTTCCACCCTCCACGATCTCCACCAGGCCCTTGCCTTCCACGGGTATCACGCCCTCGCCGTAGAGCTCCATCAGCTGGGTGAATTTATCCAGCGTGAGGGTGGCCTTCGTGGCCATGGCGAGGATTTTGCCGCCGGAGCGGGCGAGGCTGGCGGGCTTCACCGCAGGCTCCATGCCGATCACGGGAATCTGCGCCGTTTCCCGCAGGATGCCTGCATAGGCGGAGGTGATGGTGTTGCAGGCGATCACCAGCGCCTTCACGCCCGCATCCAGCAGGCGGTTCACGGCCTGCTCAGACAGGGCGCGGATTTCCTTCAGGGAGCGCGGGCCATAGGGGGCGTTTTTGTTATCGCCGAAAAACAGGAAATTCTCGTTCGGCAGCAGCTTTGCCGCAACCCGCAGCACGCTCACGCCGCCGACGCCGGAATCCATGATGCCGATCAAATCTTTCATAAAAGCCTCTTTGGTTGGTCTTTTCCTCCATTATACGGCGCTGCGGGGGAAAAATCAAGTTTATCCCACTTCCACCAGCTCGAAATTGATTTCGCCGCGGACGATGCTGGCATCGATGGCGCGCACCCGCACTTTCATGCCCAGCTGCAGCACGACGCCCGTGGAGGAACCCACCAGCTGCTGCCGCTTGGCGTCGAAATTATAGAAATCATCCATATCGGATACATGCACGAGGCCTTCGACGGTGTTCGGCAGGGTGACGTAGAGCCCCCAGCCGGTCACGCCGGACACGGTGCCCCAGAACTTCCTGCCCAGCTGCTTCGACATCCACGCGGCCTTCATCATGGCCTCGGTATCCCGCTCAGCGCGCACGCTCTCCTGCTCCCGCGCGGAGCATTCCCCGGCGAGTGCAGGCATTTTCGCCTCCCAGCGGGAAGCATCGCTGCCGCTGAGCAGGATTTTCAGCATCCTGTGCACCACAAGGTCCGGGTAGCGGCGGATGGGGGAGGTGAAGTGGCAGTAATCGGCCATGGAGAGGGCATAGTGGCCGACGGGCTTTTCGCTGTACTGGGCCTTTTTCAGCGCCCGCAGCATGTGGCGGCGGAGCACATCGATGTATTCATCCTCCGCGTGGTCATCCAGTATTTTCTGCAAAATGCCGGGATGGGGCGTTTCGCCAAGGTGGGCGGGCGCGCCGGCGAGGTTCAAAAACTCCTCCAGCGCGTGGATGCGCTCCGGGTCCGGCTTTTCATGGATGCGGTACATGAAGGGCAGCATGGTGTCCCGGGCGAGCCGGGCCACGGTTTCGTTGGCCAGCAGCATGAAATCTTCAATGAGGCGCTCGGATTCTCCGCGCCGGGGACAGATGATTTCCGTAGGTTCATATTTTTCGTTGAGCACGAACTGCGCTTCCTCCATCTCAAAATCGATGGTGCCGCGCTCCTTGCGCCGCCTGCGCAGGATTTCTGCGAGGGCGCGCATTTTGAGCAGGGCTTCCTTCACAGCGGAAGGAAGCGGCTCATCCGCGCCGTCGAAGAAGCGGTTCACGCCGTCATAGGTGAGCCGTGCTTTGGAGCGGATGATGGAGGGGGTAAGGAAATGGTCCACAACCCGGCCCTTTTCATTCACATCCATGAAGAGGCTCATGGCGAGACGGTCCTGCTCCGGCATCAGGGAGCAGAGGTCGTTGGAGAGCGCCTCGGGAAGCATGGGCACGGTGTAGCCCGGCAGGTACAGGGAGGTGCCGCGATCGAGGGCTTCCCGGTCGATGGCGCTGCCGGGGCGCACATAATGGGATACATCAGCGATGTGTACGCCGAGGCGGCAGCCGGAGGGGATTTCCTCGATGGAAACCGCATCGTCAAAATCCTTGCTGGACGCGCCGTCGATGGTGAAGATGGTCATTTCGCGCAGGTCCTGCCTGCCCTCATCCGCCTCCGGGAAGGGCTCACGGCGCAGGGCGGAGGCGGCGGCTTCTACTTCATCCGGGAATTCAGTGGGAAAGCCATGCTGCTCGGCAGTGGCGCGCATGCGGGCGAGCAGGCTGTTTGCATTGCCCAGCACGCGGATGGGCTCGGCGATGATGGGAAGATCGCCCATGGGATAATCGGTGATTTCCAGCAGAGCGATTTCGTTGTTGCGCAGGAAGGAGGTATCGCCCCGCAGCTCGATTTTATAGGGAATGCGGGGATCGCAGGGCACGGCGCTGAAATGCATGCGGTCAATTTCATGGCGGCCACGGCGATGCTTTCCCTGCTGGATGCGGACGCAGGCGGCGATGCTGCGGTTCTTCTTTTCGAGGATGGCGTAGTGGTGAATCTCCTCGCCCTCGATTTTGGCCATCACCCGGTCGCCGGGCAGCACGCGCATTCGGCTGTTGTTGATCAGGTGGCCGCTGATGCTGCCGTCATCCGCATGGAAGATGGGCGTGCCGTTGTGGGAGAAGGAGACCCAGCCCGGCTTCTGGCCCAGCTTTTCAGGGAGAGCGTATTTTCCCTTCTTGGTGAGGGTGATCCTGCCCTCATGCAGCAGTGCATCCGCTGCGGCAAGCACTTCCTCCATGCTGAGACCGCTCATCCGGGCGAGCTCCGCCGCACCGTGGGGGACATTTGCATTTTTCAAAATATCATACAGCTTTTCGTTCATATGGCTTCCAATCATTTTTTCTCTAAGTATTTCCCGACAGAGCATAGAATAGCACAGCCGGGCCGCAAAATCAAGAAAACGATTGCGCATGGGCGCGTTCTTCGCTATACTTATAGCATAAAGCGATTCGGAGGATGCAATCATGATCAAAAACCGCGTGGACAAACTGGTTTTGAAGGCCTTCCTTGAAATGGAAACGCCCGCCGCGCTGATCCGGGAAGAACAGGAGCTTGCCCGGAAGTATGGAACGGAGCTGCGCTCCCTCGCCAACCGCCTCTTGATGGGCAGGGACGAAAAGATTGAGATACTGGAGGTTCCCGTGCTGAGTAAGGAGGACAAGGGCGGCATCAACGCCCTCATCAGCCGCCTGCCGGACGGGGAGGAGAAGCGGGACCTGGTGTTCTATTCCAGGCTTGCGGTGCTGGTGGAAACGCTTTTGTACAAATATCGGGGATGATCCAGGGGGAGCTGCCTCCAGACTCCTGCCCGGGAAAATCGTGCAAGCGCCGCGCCCGTCTTTTTTATTTCCCTCCCGCATAGGCTAGAGCAAACAAAATCTGGAGGGAGAGCCATGCCGCTTAATGTTATAAAGAAGGAAATCGAAGCTGAACGGGAGATCGGCTACCGCTACCTGCAGGTGCTCAGCAGGGCTGAGGCGCTGGTGCCGGGCGCGGGCAGGGAGGCAATTGTGCCGCTGATCTGGGATGCGAACGCCGCCGTGATCCGGTCGGATGTGCAGAATGAGCGGGTGGTGCTGGATGGCGCGCTCAGCTGCCAGGCGGTCTACCGGCAGGGGGATGAAAATTCCCTGCGGGCGCTTTCCGCCAAGGCCAATCTTTCGCAGGTGGCGGAAATTCCGGGCGCGCAGCCGGGCATGCTTTCCCGCGCGCAGGCCACGGTGGAAAATGTGGATGTGAAGTATGAAAACGGCCACATGGTGTTCCTGGTGAGCCTGGGCATCCATGTGTGGGTGAGCAAGCTGGAGCCCATCGAGGTGATCACCGGCCTGGAGGATGCGGAGGGCATAGAGACGCGCTTCAGGGAGCTGTGCCTGGTGAAGCTGGCGGCCGAGGCGAACGAAACCGCCGTGCTCACCGAGCAGGTGGAGCTGCCCAAAGCGCTGGACGCCCGGGCGACCCTGATGGACTGGGGCAGCGTGACCATCGATTCTGCGGAGCCGGACCTCGGCGGCGTGCGGGTGAAGGGCCGCGTGCTGGTGGAGAGCCTGGTGGGCAGCGGCATCGAGGGGCGGCCTGCGGTAACGGTGAAGTATCCCATCGAATTTGACAAGCTGATCGAACTGCCGGAGTGGCTCGCCCGGGAGGCATGCGTGTATCCATCCATCCGCAGCATCCGCACCCAGCTGGAGATGGGGGATGGCGAGGAGGACGGCATGCTGATGATCCAGGCGGATGTGCGCTTCGATATCGCGGCGAACCTGCGGGAATGCGTGGAAGTGCTGGAGGACGCCTACTCCACCGGCAGCCGCCGCATCGATGTACAGGAGCAGGAGCTGGAGGCAACCACCGGCGTGAACTGTACGCGCGGCAGCGAAATTGTGCGCGGCACGGTGATGTTGGGAGACGGGGCCTCCGTGGGCAGCGTAATCGCCGTGCGGGTGCTGCCCAATGTTGCCGAGGTGGAGGATGAAAACGGCCGCAGCAAGATCAGCGGCCTGCTGGACTGCGGCGTGCTTTACATGCCCAACGGCTCCGACCAGCCCGCCGCCGCGCGCACCACCCTGCCCTTCGAGATCGAGGTGCCCCAGGAATTGGAGGATGAATCCTCGATCCGGCTGAGCGTGACCTCAGCGGAGGCCAACGCGCTGATGAGCGACCGGCTGGAGATGAAGATCGGCCTGAATGTGTTCTGCGAAACCCGGGTGAACAGCGATATCGAGATTGCCCGGGAGATTGAGGAGGGCGAGGCGGCGGAGCGCAGGCCGGGCTATGTGATTTACTGGCCGGAGGAAAACGAGGACGCATGGGCCATCGGCCGGAGATACGCCATCGCGGAGAGTATTGTGAGGGAAAATGCCGAAAATGGGGAGGTAAAGGCCGGGAAACCGCTGGTTTTGAGGATTTAGGGGGAGGAGTGGAGGCCGAAGGGCTTTGCTCAGGGGACGCTGTCCCCAGAAACCCCTGCCAGAGGGAATGATTCCTCCTGGACCCCTCTGTAAGAAAAAACCGTGCCGGACGACGGCACGGTTTTTGGATGAAAGATGGGGATGCGGCGGGATGACCACAAGCTGTCGCCGCTTTACAACCCCTCAGTCTCGCTTTGCGATCCAGCTCCCTTTGCACAGGGGAGCCATTTGGTATTCCCCAATTTAAAAACTCGATCCCAGAATGGGATCGAGTTTTTTTTGCCGGGTCAAGGGGCATTGCCCCCTTAAGCGTCCGTCTTCTCCTTGTTCGCGCGGGCGTTGGCCAGCATCAGCTTCAGGCGGTTTTCCTGGTTGACGCGGGTGGCGCCGGCGTCGTAATCGATGGCGACGATGTTCACATTGGGATTCTTATCCTTGATGGGCTTCATCATGCCCTTGCCGCAGATATGGTTGGGCAGGCAGCCGAAGGGCTGGGTGCAGACGATGTTTTCCGTGCCGGATTCGGCCAGCTCCAGCATTTCAGAGGTGAGCAGCCAGCCTTCGCCCATCTTCGCGCCGATGCCGAGGTAGCCCTCGCCGAGGGTGATGGTTTTTTCGAAGGGGGTGGGCGCGCGGAAGGTGCCTTCCTCGTTGATGCAGTTGATCATCACATGCTTGCAGTGGACGAGGTATTTCCAGGCGATGCTGGCCCCGGCGTATGCGATGGGGCTGGTGCGCTTGTAGAGCCGGTAGTCCATCACGTTGTTGTAAACGCAGTAGAGCAGGAAATCCAGAAGGCCAGGCATATCCACCTCCGCGCCCTCGGAGACGAGGAAATCCTCCAGGTTGTTGTTGCCGAGGGGGGAGTATTTGACGAAGATTTCGCCCACCACGCCCACGCGCACGGTGTCCCGCGCCTCGCGCTCGATGGCGGCAAAATCGCGGAGGATTGCCCGGTAGTTCTTCTTGAGCTTGAAGAGGGCGGTGCGGGAATTGGAGCCCAGTTCCCGGCCCAGCCTTTCCACCCATTTATCGGCGGTCTTCTGGGCGTCGCCGGGATGGACCTCGTAGGGCTTGGTCTGGTTCACCAGCATCATCAAAAGGTCGCCGTAGAGCACGGCGCAGGCGACGGCGAGCAATTCCTTCACGCCGATATCAAAGCCCGGATGCTTTTCGATGCCCTGCAGGCTGAAGGAGATCACCGGCACATGGCCGTAGCCCGCCTTTTCCAGCGCCTTGCGGAGCAGGGAAACATAGTTTGAAGCGCGGCAGCCGCCGCCGGTCTGGAAGTAAATGAGCGCAACCTTGTTGGGATCGAAATTGCCGGTCTGCAGGGCGTTGATAAACTGGCCGATTACCAGGATCGCCGGATAGCAGGTATCGTTGTGGACATATTTCAGGCCCGTGGCGGCGATTTCGGGGCCGGATTTATCCAGCAGCTCCATCTTGTAGCCGTAAGTGCTCAGCACGCTCATGATCATCTTGAAATGCATGGGCAGCATGGTGGGCACAAGGATGGTGTAATCCTTCTTCATTTCCTTGGTGAAGGGAATGTAATACTGGTTCAAATTGCCTGCCCCCTTTCTTCCAGCGCGCCCATCAGGCTGCGCAGGCGGATGCGCACCGCGCCGAGATTGGTGATTTCATCGATCTTGATCTGGGTATAGAGCTTGCCCCGGGTTTCGAGGATGGAGCGCACTTCATCGGTGGTGATGGCGTCGATGCCGCAGCCGAAGGAAACCAGCTGCACCAGTTCCACATCCTCATGCTCGGCGGCGTAGAGGGCTGCGCGATAGAGGCGGGCGTGGTAGGTCCACTGGTTGAGCACGCGCACATGGGGCTGCTCAGAGAGGTGGTACACGCTGTCCTCGCTGACCACAACGAAGCCGAGGCTTGCCGCCAGCTTATCGATGCCGTGGCCGATTTCCGGGTCGATGTGGTAGGGACGGCCTGCGAGGATCATGATGCGCTTGCCGTTTTCGCGGGCATAGCGGATGGCCTGCTCGCCGGCCTCGCGGATGCGCTGCATATGGGCCTCGTAGGCGTCAAAGCCGGCCTTTACGGCCTCCTTCAATTCAGCCTTTTTCAGCTCCGGCATGGCGCGGCGCAGGGTGTTCACCAGCATCTTCGGGCTCTCGACGGAGAGGTAGGGATAGAGGAAATCGGCGTGCTGCAGATTTTCCATATTGCCGTGGAGAAGCTCGGCATAGTAGGCGACGACCGGGCAATTGAAGTGGTTGTCGCTCTGATGCTCGTTGATGTTGTAGCTCAGGCAGGGGTAGAAGATTTTGTTCACGCCCTGCTGCAGCAGTTCTTCGATGTGGCCATGCATGATCTTCGCTGGGTAGCAGGCCGTATCGGAGGGAATGGAGAACTGGCCCTTTTCATAGGTCTTTCGGGTGGAAAGGCCGCTGAAAACCACCTCGTAGCCCAGCTTGGTAAAGAGCGCATGCCACAGGGGCGCCAGTTCATACATGCCCAGCGCCAGCGGCAGGCCGATCTTGCCCCGGGGACCGGGGGTTCCCTTGAGGGAGGCGATCATATCCCGCTTCATGGCGTGGAGGTTGGGAAGCGTTGCTTCTGCAGCACCGCCGCCCGCGCCCTTCTGGCACTGGTTGCCGGAGATGAACTTGCGGCCATCCTGGAAGGTGTTGATGGTGAGGTGGCAGCGGTTGGTGCAGCCCTTGCACACGGCGGATTTGGCCGTGTGGGAGAAGTTTTTCAGCTCCTCCCGGCTGATCAAATTGCTCTTTTCAAAGCGCATGGAATGCAGCGCCGCGCCGTAAGCGCCCATCAGGCCCGCGATGGAGGGGCGAATTACCTCCGCGCCCATCTCCATTTCGAAGGCGCGCAGCACCGCGTCGTTTAAGAAGGTGCCGCCCTGCACGACGATGTTTTTGCCCAATTCCTCCGGGGAATTGGCGCGGATTACCTTGTACAGCGCGTTCTTTACCACGCTCACAGACAGGCCCGCGGAGATATCCTCCACGGAAGCGCCGTCCTTCTGGCTCTGCTTTACCGAGGAATTCATAAACACGGTGCAGCGGGTGCCGAGGTCCACCGGGGCCTTCGAATGCAGGCCGCACTGGGCGAATTCCGCGATGCCCTTGCCCATGGAGAGGGCGAAGGTTTCGATGAAGGAACCGCAGCCGGAGGAGCAGGCCTCGTTCAGCATGATGGAATCGATGGCGCCGGAATGAATCTTGAAGCACTTGATATCCTGGCCGCCGATATCGATGATGAAATCCACATCCGGGCGGAAGTGGCGCGCGGCGGTGAAATGGGCGATGGTTTCCACGATGCCCTCGTCCGCGCGGAAGCCGTTGCGGATCAGGTCCTCGCCGTAGCCGGTAACGGAGCTTCCGCAGATTTCGATGCGGTTTCCGGCCCTTTCATAGATTTTTTCAAGCTCGCTGCGCACGCATTCCACGGGATTGCCGCGGTTGGATGCGTAGTAGGAATAGAGGATTTGCTTATCCTCCGAGATCAGCACCAGCTTGGTGGTGGTGGAGCCGCAGTCGATGCCCAGCCATGCGCGGCCGGAATAGGAATCCATATCGATCTGGTCCACCTTTGCCCGGGCATGGCGCGCGCGGAAGGCTTCGTAATCTTCTTCGCTTTCAAAGAGGGCGGGCAGGCGGTGGGTGCGGCTCTTGCCCTTGCCGATGCTCTCCCGGATGGCGGAAGTGATGCTTTCATAGCTGAATTCGCTGCCGCTGCGCTCCGCGTGTATACATGCGCCGAGGGCCACGGCATAGCGGCCATAGGCGGGGAAGAGGGCGTTTTCATCGCTCAGCTTCAGGGTTTCCTGGAAGCGCTCCCGCAGGCCCTTGCAGTAAAACAGCGGGCCGCCGAGGAACATCACCTTGCCCTCGATCTTCCTGCCCTGGGCGAGGCCGGCGATGGTCTGGTTCACCACGGCCTGGTAGATGCTGGCGGCCACATCCGCCTTGCTGGCGCCCTGGTTCAGCAGGGGCTGGATATCCGTCTTGGCAAACACGCCGCAGCGGGATGCGATGGGATAGATGCGGTCATGGGCGAGGCTGGCTGCGTCCATTTCGGCGATGGTCATGTTCAAAAGCACCGCCATCTGATCAATGAACGCGCCGGTACCGCCCGCGCAGGAGCCGTTCATGCGCTCATCCAGGCCATGGTCGAAGAAGATGATCTTCGCATCCTCGCCGCCCAGCTCGATCACCGCGCTGGTATCCGGCTCCATGGCGCGCACAGCCTCGGCAGTGGCATACACCTCCTGCACGAAGGGCAGGTTCGCGGCCTCCGCCATGCCCAGGCCCGCGGAACCGCTCACTGCGGCGCAGAAGCGGCGGCCCTTGAGCAGGTGCTGCATCTCTTCCAGCAGCTCCAGCGTCTTCTGGCGCACCTGGGAGAAGTGGCGCTCATATTTGGTGTGCAGGATTTCATCGCCGTCCCGCAGGACTACCTTCGCCGTCGTGGAACCGATATCGATGCCCAGCGACAGCATGCTTTTGTTTGCCATAGAGTTAAAACCATCCCTTTAGCTTGTTTTATTCATGAGATGTCATCAATTTATATTCTATATATGCAATGTAAACTGTACATCAATCCACGCCAAAGAGTTGTGTAAAATTTATTCCAGTTTTGCTGGGCGGGGTTGTTTTTTGGCGAAATTGGGAAAACCGGGCGGGAAAAACAAATGGTATTAATAAGAAGGACAAAATCAATGGAGAGAAAAACGATGAAGCAACTGCCTGCGCTCCTGGCCGCCGGCGACTGTGCGTGCGGCGGCGAAACCATGGCCGGAATATTTTAAAGGCACGCAGCGCGTGCCTTTTTTGTGAGGATTCCGAGGGGTCGGGACGGCGTACCCAACGGTGTGCCAACGTTCCCGCTCACGCCATCTTCCGGAGCTCGTTCTTCAGCTTTTCGATGATGCGCTTTTCGAGGCGGGATATGTAGCTCTGGGAGATGCCCATGATATCGGCGACTTCCTTCTGGGTGTGCTCCTTTTCCTTGCCAAGGCCATAGCGGAGGTTCACGATATCCTTTTCCCGGGAATTGAGGGTGCGGATGGCGTTGTAGAGCATTTCCTTTTCGATGCTGTTGTCCAGATCGCGGGACACGAGGTCCGGATCGGTGCCGAGGATATCGGAGAGCAGCAGCTCGTTGCCATCCCAATCGGTATTGAGGGGTTCATCGAAGGAAACCTCCAGCTTCAGCCGGTTGGTTTTGCGCAGCACCATCAGGATTTCATTTTCGATGCAGCGGGATGCATAGGTGGCCAGCTTGATATTCTTATCGGGATTGAAGGAATTCACGGCCTTGATCAGGCCGATGGTGCCGATGGAGATCAGATCCTCGATGCTGATGCCGGTGTTTTCAAATTTCCGGGCAATGTAAACCACCAGGCGCAGGTTCCGCTCGATCATGGTGGAGCGCGCCTGTTCATCCCCGGCGTGCACCTTGCGCACCAGGGCCACTTCCTCCTCCCGGGTGAGCGGCGGCGGCAAGAGGTCGCTCCCTCCGATGTAGCATACCGAACCCCTGCGAATCTGAACAACCAGGCCGTAGATGGACTGCCTTACACTTGAAAACGCCATGATAGATCCTCCTTATCGTATTTTGAACTGCGATCAGAACTTTCGGGCTCTCCTGGGTAAATTCCGCAAATTCCGGCGGCGCGAGGGCGCAGATGCGCCCGGGTATCCTGCCGGGAAAGAGCGCCACCCGGCACTCATTGGCGAGCTGCGCTCCGCAGCCGGTAATCCGAAGGGAATCGGGCCGGAAGCACAGGATTTCCCCCGCGCTGCCGAGCACGCCGTAGGGAAGGGCGCGGCATTCCGCCGGATCGACGCCTGCCGCGATCCGGGGAACCGCAGCTTCCTCAACAATCAGCACCGGTAGGCCGCTCATATGCTCCCGCAGCCGGTTCCCGGTATCGATGAGGGCGGGGAAGCGGTGGCGGGCGCCGTCCTTTTCCAGCAGGATTTCGATGTTCCAGCGCCCCGTCGGATGCCGCTTCCGCTTAAACAGCATGCTGAAGAGCAGCATGCACAGGATGAGCTGCGCCCATCCATCGCCCGCCAGCATGGCGAAGCCCGCCGCTGCGGCGTAGGCGCAGAAGATGCCCGCCGCGGCCTCGGGGATGCGCTTCCACAGCCGCCTGCCCAGCAGCGCCAGCGCCGCCAGGGGATAGACGCATATGCGCGCATGCCCGGCGAATGCGGGAATTGCGGTGGAAAGGATGGTGAAGCCGGTTAAAACAAGTTGCGCCCTCAGGAGCCTGCGCACGCAGATGCGGTCCAGGGATCGCTGTACCATCAAAAGGATGCAGAGGTCCATTCCAAGATCCAGGGGGAGGAACATGGCTTTGATCGTCGTCCACCTCGCTTTGCCTGTCCATCATAAGGAAAATGGAGGATACTTCCAAGGAATAATTGTCGTTAAAAACAGGGGTATTTTCGCGTGCGCGGGGAAAAGGGGGCGTTGCCGGGCCGCGCGCAGGGGGAGGGGGAAGGGCGGGGAGAACGGCTGCGCGTTCATTCGCCCCTTCCCGACGGCTTTCGCCGCCCTTTTTGCGCTTTCGACAGGGCGCAGAAAACTTTGACGAAGCGATTGCATTTGTCGAAAACATGCTACAAAAGTTTTGTCGAAGCATGTCTGATCGGGAAGTGCGCATTCCGGCAACATTGGGACGCGGGATGCATAAAATGATGCGGAGGGGATTGACATGACTTTCACCGAGCTCAAGCAAAAGGACGTTGTAAACGTGTGCGATGGGCGCAGGCTGGGCAAGCCCATCGACCTGGTGCTCAGCGATATGGCCTGCGTGGAAGCGCTGGTGGTTCCCGCGCCGGGCGGCTTTTTGAACCTTTTGAAGCAGGAAAAGGAGGGCTGCCTGGTTCCCTGGAACCGGGTTTTGCGCATTGGAAGCGATGTAATCCTGGTTGAGGTGCGGGAAATGCTGGAAAACGAGCAGAATTGCGAATGAAATTCAATAGAATTCAAAAAAAGACTAGACGAAACGTTATTTTTTGTGTATAATAGTTAACGTATGAGGTGAGAGCCAGATGAGATGTGTCTTTTGCAACTGCATGCAGAGCCGCGTAATCGATTCGCGGCAGAGTGAGGATGGTTCCAGCATCCGCAGGCGCAGGGAATGTGAAAAATGCGGGCGCAGGTTTACTACCTATGAGCGCATCGACCTGGTACCGCTGATGGTGGTAAAGAAGGACCAGAACCGCGAGCAGTTTGATATCAACAAGCTCCGCAGCGGCATCATCAAGGCCTGCGAAAAGCGGCCGGTGCCCCTGAGCAAGATTGATCAGCTGGCGCGGGATATCGAGCAGAAGCTCTACTGCCAGTCTGATGCGGAAATCACCAGCATAATGATCGGCGAGCTCGTGATGGACGGGCTGAAGGCGCTGGATGAAGTGGCCTATGTGCGCTTTGCATCCGTATACCGCCAGTTCCGCGATATCCAAACCTTCCGCGATGAACTGAACAAGCTGCTTGCCGAATTTGAACCGGGTACTGCTGACGGCGAACCGGCCGCCAGATAAACCAACTATAGAAGAAAGAAAGAGGATACGCACATGGCAAACGAACTGATTCTGGCCGTTGATGACGAAGCTCATATTCTTGAACTGCTTTCGTTCAATCTCGAGGCTTCCGGCTACCGAGTTGTTACTGCCGCCACAGGCGAAGATGCGCTGGTGGTTTGTGCGCATGAGCGTCCTGCAATGGTTTTGCTCGACATTATGCTCCCGGGCATCGACGGCATGGAAGTTTGCCGCCGCCTGAAGAGTGCGCCGACCACTGCAGACATTCCGATCATCATGCTCACGGCAAAGGGCGATGAGGTGGACAAGATTCTTGGCCTGGAACTGGGCGCGGATGATTATATCACGAAGCCGTTCTCTGTGCGCGAGCTGATCGCCCGCGTAAAGGCTCTGCTGCGTCGCGCCGCTCCCCAGAACGAAGAAGAAGGCATTCTCCACGTCGGCGGTCTCACCATCGATGTTGGCAATTATGAAGCCTTCCGCAATGGCGAAAAGCTGTCCCTCACGCTCAAGGAGTTTGAGCTGCTGAAGCTGCTGGTGCTTAGCCGCGGCAAGGTGCTCACCCGCGACTTCCTGCTGGACCGCATCTGGGGTTATGAATTCTACGGCGAGACCCGCACGGTAGACGTTCATATCCGCCATATCCGCCAGAAGCTCGGCGACGATGCGCATTATATCGAAACCATCCGCGGCGTAGGCTACAAGTTCAACGATCGTCAGGAGAATCGCCTATGAGAACAAGGGTTGCAGCTGTTGTAACCCTGTTGATCGTGGCTCTTCTCGGCGTTCTGCTGGTACAGAGCTCTTCGTATTTGGCAAATAAAGAAAATAAACAATATCATGACGGCATCACGGTGATCTGTCAGGCAACGGGCGCGACTCTCGAGGGGGAAACCCCTGAGAGCCGTGTAGCCGTGCTACGCGCAAATGCTGCCATTGAACGGGACACCTTCCGCGGCTATTTCATGGCCGATGGTTCCGCCGTCTATACCTCCAATTCCAGCGCGCTTCCGCTGGCAGAGGAGGATATGCAAAATGCCAATGCGAATGCTGTAAGCGTATATAACCGCCAGAACGCAGAGGGAAAAGAAGCATTCTACGCCATCTATCAGTTTGATGATGGCGCTTTTTTGCTTTACGCCAGGAAAGAGGCAACAGGGTTGGATGTATTGCTGGGCAATCGGATGATGCTCGGCTTTGCCGTGCTCACACTCGGCCTGCTGGTATATGTGCTTGTGATCATCAGCGCCAACGCACGCAAGGAGGCGCTGGTGCGCCAGACCATGGTTGCGCTGGACGCCTTCTCCGAGGGCAGGTTCGATACCCGCATCGAGCCCCTGCGCGGCAAGAACCAGGAAATCAGCATCTACAATGCCATTATCGGCCGCATTCAGGATCGCGTGCTCAAGCAGGCGAGCCGGAACCACGCCATGAGCATCGTGATGAACCAGATGCAGAACGGCATCATCGCCGTGGACGAGAGCCAGAAGGTGATGCTGATCACCCCGGTGGCCAAGAAGCTGCTGGGCATCATCGGCAACCCCGAGGGCAGGCTCGTGAGCGATGCATCCAAGGATGTGAAGCTGGATGATGTGTTCAACGAGGCCATGCGGCAGGACGGCGTTTATACCAATGAAGTTGCCGCCCGCACCGCCACTGGCCGCGGACACCGCCCGCTGCGCCTGTATGTTTCCCCGATGCGCAACGATGGCAAGGTGGTCGGCGCGCTGGCCATGGTGGAGGATATCACCGAAATCCGCCGCCTGGAGCAGGTGCGCACAGACTTCGCCGCCAATGTTTCCCATGAGCTCAAGACGCCGCTCACTTCCATCCGCGGCTTCGTGGAGACCCTGGAAAACGGCGCGATCGATAATCCCGAGATGGCGCACAAGTTCCTGCGCATCATCATGCTGGAAACCGAGCGTCTCACCCGTCTGATCAATGATATCCTGTCCATCAGCAAGCTGGAATCCGGCGATAACGAGGTCTCCGTGGAGCGCCTGCGCCTGGACAAGATGGCCTATGATGTGGCGGACATGCTCTCCATCCATGCCGGCGAGAAGGAAGTTACCGTAAACTGCCACATGAACAAGGAACCCGTGAACATCATGGGCAATTCCGACCGCGTGGAGCAGATGCTGATCAACCTGATCGAGAACGGCATCAAATACAACAAGCCCGGCGGCTCCGTCACTGTGCAGGTATTCTCCAACGGCGTGGAAGCCAACATCGCCATTTCGGATACCGGCATCGGCATCGCGGAGGAAAACCTGCCGCGCCTGTTCGAACGTTTCTACCGCGTGGACAAGGGCCGTTCCCGCCAGATGGGCGGCACGGGACTGGGCCTCGCCATCGTAAAGCACATCATCCGCACCATGGGCGGCGAAATCGAGGTGCATTCCAAGCTCGGCGAGGGCACGGAATTCCTGATTACCCTGCCCCTTGCACCGAAGGATGATCCCGATAAAGACACCATCTTCAACGACGACAACTGAACCTGAAACGGAGGAATTACCATGCGACTGGGAGCACTTGAAGCCGGCGGAACCAAAATGGTGTGCGCCATCGGCGATGAAAACGGAAATGTGTTCGAGCGTGAGAGCTTTCCCACCCGGATGCCGGAAGAAACCATGCCGCCGATCATTGCCTATTTCAAGGAGAAGGGCATCGAGGCGCTGGGCGTGAGCAGTTTCGGCCCGCTGAACCTGGATGAAAATGATCCCCACTACGGCGATATCACCACCACTCCCAAGCCCGGCTGGGCGAATTACCCGCTGCGCCGCGTGCTGATGGAGGAGCTGAATGTGCCTGTGGGCATCGATACGGATGTAAACGGCGCGGCCATGGCCGAAGCGCTCATCGGCGCGGGCAAGGGCCTGGATTCCCTGGTGTATTACACCATCGGCACCGGCATCGGCGGCGGCGCGATGGTGAGCGGCAAGCGCCTGCACGGCCTCGTGCATCCCGAGATGGGCCATATGCTGCTGCGCCCCCACAAGGATGATCCCACGCCCCACGGCTTCTGCCCCTATCATGATGGCTGCCTCGAGGGCATGGCAAACGGCCCGGCCATCGAAAAGCGCTGGGGCGTATCCGCCAAGGAGCTGGCCCCCGACCATCCCGCATGGGATTTGGAGGCCGAATACCTGGCCCAGATGTGCGTGAACACCATCGTTGTGCTCTCTCCCAAGATGATCGTGCTGGGCGGCGGCGTGATGCACCAGATGCACCTCTTCCCGAAGATTCGCAAGCGCACCCAGGAGCTGCTCAACGGCTATGTGGCCCACGACGCCATCCGCGAGAACATCGATAATTACATTGTTCCTCCGGCACTGGGGGATAATGCCGGTGCGGCGGGCTCCCTGCTGCTGGCTGTGGAGGCACTCAAAAATTAAGGAAAAGGTTGGATCATGGCAAGAGGCAAGAGCGACCTGAGCATTCCGTGGCCCTTTGCGCCGTCGGTTGTAAAGCTGAATAACGATACCAATCTTTTGAAGGTCATCGCCATGATAGCGATGCTGTGCGATCATGCGGGAAAGATGCTTTTCCCGCAGTATCGCATTCTGCGCATCATCGGGCGGATGGCCTTCCCGATCTATGCCTACTGCCTGGCGGTGGGCTGCGTGTATACGAAGAACCCGCTGCGCTACCTCGGCAGGATTGTGCTGCTGGCGCTCGTCGTGCAGCCGCTCTACGCTGTTTCCATGGGGCACAGCGTGAACGCCATGTATTCTGTTTCCTTTGCGGAGAAGCCCATCGAGGCCGCGCTGAATTTCTACATCGAGAGCTGGACCAAGAAGCCCAGCATACTCGTGGCGCTGGCCGTGGGCATGCTGCTGATCTGGACCCTGCGGGAGCGGCAGCTGGTGTTTACCGCCGCGCTTGTTGTGTTCATCTGGCATTTCCAGGGCAAGCTGGATTACGGCTGGAAGGGCATTGTGCTGATGGTGCTGTTTTATGTGTTCGCATCCAAGCGTTGGCTCTCCCTGCCCTGTGTGCTGGCCTTCATGCTGTGGTGGGGGATGCAGGGAACGGGCTATGAGCTCTTTGGAATAAAGTTTAGTTCGCAGATATTCGCAATCATGAGCCTGCCCCTGATCTATATCCGCACCAACACAGGAATCCGCCTGCCGAAGTGGCTGTTTTACGCCTTCTACCCGGCTCACCTGGCGCTGATTTTCGTGCTGGATAAGTTTGTGATGTAAGCCCGGTATCCTGTCGATTCATAGGAAAAGTTAACACAAAAAGCTGTTGACATATTCCTCCATCGGGTGTATTATATACAAGTCGACAGGACATGCACCTTTAGCTCAGTTGGTAGAGCACCTGACTCTTAATCAGGGTGTCCAGGGTTCGAGCCCCTGAAGGTGTACCACAAAAACCCTTGAAAACACGGCGTTTTCAAGGGTTTTCTTTTGTTTATCGGTGGAAACGGGGGAGAGTTGTGCAACTTTTCTGCAACTTTTTTTCCGAAAACAAAAGTTGCAGAAGTGGACACACGGATGTGAAATTCCATATCATTTTCAATGAAGCCCAAAGTGAAATCGGAAAAACAACAAATTTCATTTTGAATCAACCGGAGGAATCAGAGATTTTCTCCGGTTTTTTGTTTTTCATTTCTATATATCCGCGCGCGCACGCGCGGGCGCGCGATTAATTCAAAATCTGAAGGTGAATGAAATCACTAAAAAATTCTTAAAAACTAGCACAAAATCGGGCTCACAGCGACCGCACACATAGCGCGTGATGGTA
>JAFUPT010000071.1 GCA_017481065.1 Clostridia bacterium
ATGACAGCTGTGGTCTGCATGGAGAATCAGAAGGGTACCGGAAAGTACCGCCGTCGCACACAGCAGCAATATCAGCAGCCATGCGATCCTGCGATTTTTCATATTCAGTCCCCTCCTTTGCTATATTGGCTTACGCCTGAAGAAATTATAGCATACTTCAAAGACATGACAAGAACCGCAAATGAAAACATTCTGTGAATAGTATCCAACCTACATTCCTTTAGCCTCACCGCTCCATGTCCTCTTTCTTTTTTCCTGGTTTGACACTTCGCACAGGTTTATCTGTTTCTTTTTTCACAAATATCCGAGTGCGTTTTCGTTCGTCAGCAATTTTATCCTGTACTACTCCAACCTCATATTTCTGCTCCGCATTATGGATATGGAGCTTGTGCCGACGAGGTGGTGAGTAAGTGCGTCCTTCACAGGGGGACGAATTGTCGGCGTGTTCATATTGAACCCGCCGACCCGCGCGACGGCTACGCCCGTCCGCTAATTCTACAGAGAAAAACGAGGCGCTCCGATTGATCCCGAAGCACCCCGCCTACAGTTGGATTATTCCCGCAATTTGGTTTTGAGATAGAGGCCTCCTCATTCTCAATGGCATACCGGCTGGCACTCTGAATCGTTTCCAGAATCAGCATCTGCAAAGCCTTGGTGCTGATGTAATGGGATTTGCAGACCTTGTTGCTCCGGCGCATGGTTCTGATATAACTGGAACATTGGTAGTTGTCCGTCCTTCCTGCGTGGCGGTGATTGTACATTCTTGCCCCGCAGTCCGCGCAGTACACCAAACCGGTCAAGGGATTGGCTTCGCCTATGGTATCCGTTCTGTGAGTGACGGTGCACAGCTTCTGAGCCAGATGCCATGTTTCCGGATCAATGATCGCTTCATGGGTGTTTTCAAACACCTGCCAATCCTCCGGCCTGTTCATCTTGTTATTCTTGTCCTTATAACTCTCCTTGTAGGTGCGGAAATTCACCGTATGCCCCATATATTCCGGCTTGCTGATAATGCTGGCAACGGTCACGCCCTGCCAGTAGTAGGGTTCCGACATATCCGCCATGTTCTTATGCGTACCTCTGCCGCGCTTCGCCTGATACACGGAAGGACGTTCAACCTTATCCTTCCGCAATACATCCGCGATGGCATACGGGCCTTTGCCCTCGATGCAGAGCCGGAAGATTCTGCGTACCACCACAGCGGCTTCCTCATCGATCAGCCAATGGTACTTGTCCTCCGGGTCTTTCCTGTAGCCGTAGATCGGATGTGCGGTCAGCGGCTTGCCGGACATGCCCTTCGTTCTGAACGATGCGGTAACTTTACGGCTGCAATCGCGCAGATACCATTCGTTCATAATGTTCAGGAAGGGCGCAAACTCGCCGCTTGATTGGTTCGCGCTGTCCACGCCATTGGCGATGGCAATGAAACGAATACTGTGTTGGCGGAAGAACACTTCCGTATAGAAGCCGGTTTGCAGGTAATCGCGGCCTACGCGGCTCATGTCCTTCACCAACACTGCGCCCACTTTTCCGGCTTCAATGTCGGCAATCAGCCGTTTCCAGTCTGGGCGTTCAAAGTTGCCGCCTGACCAGCCGTCGTCGGTGTAATGCTGGCAGTTCTCAAAGCCGTGCTGTCGGGAGTAGTCCTCCAGCATGGCCTTCTGGTTGATGATGGAATTGCTGTCGCCGCTGAGATCGTCGTCGCGGGACAGTCTTTCGTACAAAGCTGTGATTAGCGCCATCTGTCTGATTTTCATGGATGCGCTCCTTTCAGACCGGACGGCTCATGCGTGGCGGGCGGTGTGGTCGATGGGGATTCGGTCAACAGTTCGTTCTCAATCATGTGCAGGATGCGATCCTGCATGGTCCGGTTGGTCGTTTCGCTGAAACAGGCTTTCACCACATAAGTAGTGGAGCCGATTCGGCGGTTGAAACAGGTGACGGTGTTTCTGTTCTCGGTGCCGGTTATCACGCCTTTCTTTTGTCCTGATGGGTTCGCAAGTTGCTTTTTTACTCTCGGAAATTTCCCCTCCTCACTTATAGGAGAAATAAAGCCCATCTTGCGGAACTTTTTGAAAGGTGTATAATAGTTTTACAAAGATTTTTCTTGAGAAGGTGGGTTCATGGCTGGAAATGGAAAGCAAAGTATCCTGTCTGAGCTTGACCAGGAATGGAACGAATCCTCCGAGCACACGAAACTGAAACGGGAATTGCGCGAGCTTGCCCTCCATATCATTCAGGACGCAGCCCGCACACAAGCGGAATTTGAAAAGTTGTCATGTGGAACGAGCTGGACAAAAACCGGGAACGCCGGGAGCGCTACCATGAAATCCGTTGTGCAGAGGTTCCAGTAAACAGCATTTCTGCCCGTAACGGCATGATCTTTCCACAATGGCTCATGCAGTTCGATGTGCGCCAGGTGCAGCGAGGTGAGTTTCTGGATGCGATCTTCGATTGCCCCTTCCTCATGCACGAATTGGTTACGGATGATGCTCTCGCAAAGGCAATTGCCGATCTCAAGGATGTTCATAAGCTGCTTCTGTTCTTCCTCGACGTCCGGCAGTACAGCTGCCAGCGGGTTGCAGAAATGCAGGGACAATCCGACAGGAATATCCGCAAGGTGCGAACCACCATCGTCAACAAAATCCAGAAAAAGCTCTATCAGGAACTGAACCGGCGCAAAGCTACTGGTGTTGCCCTTACACACTTCCAGATCGAATTTCTGCAATCCTACAACAGCAAGGAGGGAAAGAAATGAACAATCCCTTTGAACATTCCTCGTCCACATGGATACGTTACGATTCCTACGAGTGGAAAACGGATAAAAACGGCGTACTGTACATATCACCATCCGAGGATGCGAAGCTGAAAATCTATGATCCTCTGGAGAATCCTGACGAACTGATTCTGGATGTAATTTCCACAGGCATGGCCTGCATGAAGAAGGATGCCGAAGCTGAGAAGAATGCGATCATGGATTTCATCTGCAAATACGGTCTTGTAGGCATGATGACCGCGCTGCCGACCACGCCGAAGTTCATTGACTATGAAGCAGTGTATCTGCCTAAGAACCGTTATATCCGCGCTGAGAGTCTAGCCACAGAAGATTACCTTGCATACTTTTTCCCCTTCGAGAAGCCCGACTTCTGGAAGAGGGGTGAAGAATCCTCCTGGGAAATCACCGACAAACAGATGATGGCGCTTGTGCTGACGCTTGGTAACAGGCCGGAATCACAACTGATGGGCTTTCAGAAGAATTACGCCGAGCGCTACGACTGGCTGTACACGCTTTTCAAGGATTGGGCGTTCATGGTGCTGACCACCTTCCTGTACTACGAGGATAGGGATTCCCTTGAAGATGCCCAGACCGGCGTATATCATCAGGCGATGGCTTCCTTTGACGGAAACGCTCCTTCCTACCATATCGAGCTGCACGACCAGCCGGTATTGGTCTGGGATTTCCATTCTCTGCTGCTGGGCATCCAGATGATGCTCGCCTTTGCTCTGACAGATGAATCCAAGCCCCTGCATCTGTGCAGGCACTGCATGAAGCCCTTCTTTGCAAAACGCAAGGATTCCAGATATTGCAGCCCCAAATGCAGGAATCTGGCGAAAACCACCGAAGATAAATAACAGACGCTGCCGTCCGTGAGGAACAGCAGCGCCCGATACCATTACAGCGAATACAGCACATCCTCCATGACGATCTCCTCCGCCTGCTGACGCAGGCTGTTCATCCTCAGAGGTGAATTTGCCAAATTTTTAATTTGTCAAATTCAGTTGCGCAGCAACAAACTTTGCCTCAGGCAAAGTTTCCTTATCCACAGAAGCTGATTACGCGCTTTGAGAGCTTCGTCTACGCCTTCCTGTCGCGTCAGCTGCTCGGTTAGGTCATAGATGCGGTCATTGCACTCCTCGTTGATCTCCTCCAGATGTTTGCCGAGGGTGCCTTGGAAAATCATGGTGGTGTAAATGTCCGGATGATGCTCCTTCAGATAGAGAAGCCGTCTGCGGCCGTATCTGCCAAGATTGTACTTGGAAACGTCCAAAAGCATGGGATTGATGTCGCTGTCAAATTGTCTGTTGAAACTCATACTGCGCCCTCCTTTGTGCGTCGCGTGGTTATAACGAAAGCTGACCAAATCTCCTTTCCCATAACCGCACTTCATTCGCCACAAACGAGCCGCAGTCATGTTGTATTCAGGTGTTATCACTAACACCCTTTACAACATACACCTTGTGCAAGGGGAGGTGGCCCGAAGGGCCGGAGGGGTTGCTGCAACTGCTGAGGGCTGCCAGCCCCCAGACTCCTGGCCAAAGGGGATGATCCCCTTTGGAAACCTCGCAAAAATCCACCCTGTCGGGTGCCTTTAATTTCTTCCGGGATGCGCAGCATCGCAATGCTGGGGGTTCCAAGGGGAATCATTCCCCTTGGCAGGGGTTTCAGGGGACGGAGTCCCCTGAGCGTTTTCTCCCTTTGGTTACATCTCCTGGCCGAACTTCGCGAATGCTGCGATGCGGTCGTTGAGATTGGGCCACTGGGCGATGCTCTTCTCGGAGAAGAAGCCGTCCTCGGGATTCTTGGTGGCGCGCCATTCATGGGCGATCAGTGCCCAGGTGGCGTCGTAAAGGTTGTTGAACTCGGGATCGCGCTGCGCTTCGCAAACGAAGCTCTGGCGGGGCTGGTTGATATCCTCGCCGGAGATCTGGAACAGGCCGTGCTTTTCGCAGAGCGCGCGGATGCGGCTCAGCTGGGGCTTGGTGTTGCGGCTGGGCATGTAGGTGATGGCCTTGTAGCCGATCTTTGCCACATATTCCACCAGCTCGTCCAGGAAATCATCCTCAAATTTCTGCGCGCGCTTGTCGCCGGTCACGCTGTCGCCAACGTCGCCGAGGTAGGCGTAGGCGGAGATTGCGCCAACGCGGTCGCTCAGCGCCAGAACATCCTTCACATCCGGGCATTCATCGGTGGCGTCGATGTAGAACTTGGAAATCAGCTGGCTCTTGATCCAGCCCAGCAGGTCATACATCATGTGGGGATTGCTTTCATCGGTGAGATAGCCCTCGATCTTGCCGGAGAGGGGCAGCTGAATCTCGTTGTGGATGAAGTCTACCAGCTTCTGGCCCTTGCCGATCACTTCCAGCATCTTGTAAGCCAGCGCGCTGGAGATGTGGCGCTCGGTCACGGAGCCGCCCACAGCGTAGTTGGACAGGGGCAGCACATCCTTTTCGAAATCGATGGTCACGCCATACTTGCCCATCATTTCGTTCACGGCGGCAACCATCTTGATGTTGCGCTCGTTGCGCTTGGCGCGGTAGGGCGCGAAGAAATCGTTGATCTCGGCGGCCTTGTCGTGGGGCACGCCGTGCAGGGCCATGTAAACCACGCCCTTCTGGTCGGGGTTGTTCAGCTTCTTATCGCCGAAGGGAGTATTGGCGAAGCTCACGCGGCATTCGATGCCGATGGTGGCGCTCATCTTGGCAGCCTCTGCTGCGGCCAGGAATTCCTCCGCGCCGGCGATGGAATCATGGTCCATCAGGCCGCAGGTGCACAGGCCGGCCTGGCGGGCAAACCATACGGCGGCGGTGGGGGAATAGGGGGAGAAGGAGTAGGTGGTGTGAATGTGGTTGTTCACATCGCGGCCGGTCTGGGGCGCGGGCTCAGTCTCCATCAGGGACTTCAGGTTTTCAAGTCCTTCGGGGCAGTTGAGCAGGGAAAGCAGTTCTTCGCGGGTCTTGGGCATAATAAAAACATCCTCTCTGAATGAAATTGACTGTACTTATTCTATCATGTGTGCGTTTGTGTTTCAAGCCTCTTTACGGGAAGATAAACGCCTTTTTATCCACTTTCCGCAGGGCTTCTCCACCAGGTAGGTGATCGCGATGGCGGCAAGCAGCGCGGCGGCGAAGCAGGCGATGGTGTAGTGCAGCTGCCAGGGCATCTGGCCCTCCCGGTTGGGAGCGTCGCCGGTGTAGGGCGGAATGCGCCATTTCTTCAATTGCACCGCCAGGAACTGGTGCCAGATGTAGAAATTGAAGGAAATGCCGGATAGGAAGCGGGTGATCGGGTTGCTCAGCAGCCTCCGGAAGCCGTAAACGGCGCGGCTGCCGCACACCAGGAATACGCAGCCCAGCATGGACAGCGGAAGGCGCCAGTAGAGCTGGCCCATGCGCACATTTTCGCCGCCGCTGCGGCCCAGCTGCTTATCCAGGATCAGGTAAATGAGCGCGGCGGAGATGATGGCAAGCAGCGTGTTCAGCCAGGCAGACCACGCCTTCTGCTCCCCCTGCTGCAGCCTGTGGTAAATGGACGCCGCCAGCATGCCGTTTGCATACACATCCAGCATGGTGATCAGGCGGTTTACATAAATCGTGCTGTCCTCTACAAAGCAGGCGATGGCGATGCGGCTCAGCAGGGCGATGGCCACCATGGCGAAGTAGGTGCAGGCGGGCTCGCGCTTAAAGGCCCGGGCCAGGAAGGGGAAGAGCAGGTAAAACTGCACCTCCACCGCCAGCGTCCAGAGCGCGCCGTTGAGCTTCGTAAAGGTGTAGGATTCCGGGAAGAAATTGTGGGTGAAGCTCAGGTGGGAGAGTATATCCGTCCACATGTGCTTCCCGCTTCCATAGGCGTTGCCGGGCACAATGAATGTGAGGGAGAACATGATCGCCATGCAGAATAAATAGCTCGGCAGTATCCTCGACGCCCGGGCGGCGTAGAAGCCGCGCAGGTCCCGGCCGCGGCCGCTGAGCCAGCCCAGCATCAGCAGAAAGCCGCTCAGCAGCAGCATCAAATCCACAAACATATAGCCGCAGGCCACGATGGGGTAGAGCCGGACCGTGCCGCCGAAGATTTCCAGGTTCGGGTTCAGCCAGCTCTGCTGCCAGATGTGGTACCAGCCGATCAGGCCCACGCAGGCCACGCGCAGGAAATCTCCCGCGTCGGCATAGTCCCCCTGCGCCGGCCCGGGGCCGAATAGCTTCTTAAACATGTACAAGTATACCTCCAACGAGGTTGAAAATCAGGCCGAAGCCCAGCAGCGCGCTCTCCCAGCGGGTGATGCTTTTCCGGTCCGGGCTCAGCAGCAGGTAGGCGAAAACCAGCGGCATCAGCTCCAGCGCGTACCTCGCGCCGAACTGCAATCCGCCCAGCGTGCGATGCATCAAAAGAAGGAATATGTTCACCGCGCCCATCAGCAATATCATTCCCTTCGCCGGGGTGAGCCTGCGCAGCAGCAAATCTTTCACAAACCATACTGCATTGCAAATCAATACCGGGCAGCTCAGGAACATGGAAAAGCCGAACTGGTTGATGGTGATCATAGGGCCGTCGGCGGAAAAGGGCGCGCCGAAGAACAGGGTTTTCCAGTTCTGGGATATATATTTAAGCGAAAGCTGGCCGTGTTCGCTGCGGGTGAATTCCGGCAGATAGTTGTGGCCGAACTCAAAGGGATTGCCGAAGCGGGCATAGTTGTAAATTCCGTAGCAGGCGGCGATGGCGAGCCCAACGATGATGCCGGGAATGAGCCGCCTCAGCGGCCGCCTTTCCTGCAAATACATCGCCAGCAGCACCGGGCCGAGGCATACCGCGAAGGGCCGGCAGCCCACGGCGAGGGCATAGAGCAGGCAGGAGATGGCGGGCCTGTCCCGCCGCATGGAAATTACGGCAGAAATGCTGAACAAAAATGCCAGTATCTGCGCCTCGTACCAAACCCCGCCCACCAGCGTGATGGGCAGCATGGCGCTGGCGAAGCAGAGCAGTATCGCCCAGGCGATGCAGTCGCCCCACTTCATCCGCCGGGTGCGCAGCAGCTCCGAAAGCACCACAAGGCAGGCGATGGCGGTATAAATCTTCTGGAAAAGCCCGCCGGGCACATCGTCGCCGAATATCAGCGTCCACAGCAGCATCGGCACAGCCGGCACCGGGGGAAAGCTCACATAGTATTTTCCCCCGTACACCGCCAGCTCCAGGTATTCGTAATTCCGGTCGAGGGCGGTTTCTCCCCGGAGCCAGGCCTGCGCCTGCAGAAGGTAGCTCTTGTATTTATAGGAGGCGGGGGACACGCCGCTTCCTGCGCACATCAGAGCGTAGAGCAGCAGAATGATCAGCAATGTGATGAGCGCGGCGGATATCATCCTCCGCTTTTCGGTGGAAATGCGCTGCATGGCGGGCCTCCTTCCGCTTTATTTGCTGTTTCTATTGTAAGGCATCGCCGTAAAAATGTAAAGTGAGCGCTCAAAAAGCCTTCCATTGTGAAAAGTTGGAAAATGCAAAAATGAATTCACGCGGTTTAACTTGACATATAAGGTGGAAAAAAGTATAATGATAAGGCTGTATGTTTGGGAAGATTTGCGCGGATAGCGCAAATGCCTCATATGATTACAATTGAAGGAGTTGTTTTTTCATGTTCCGTACTTACCAGCCCAAGAAGCGTCAGCGTTCCAAGGTGCACGGCTTCCGCGCCCGCATGAAGACCAAGGCAGGCCGCAATGTTCTCAAGGCCCGTCGTGCCCGTGGCCGCAAGGTTCTGACCGTCTGATAAACGGCCGAATCATGGAGGGGCAGGATATGCATGCGCGCGTGCCGGAAGGTTTCGCGCGCAAATACAGGCTTGGCGAGAACAAGAACTATCGCTATGTCTATCGCAGAGGCAAATCATTCCCCTCGCGAAACCTGGTATTGATCTACCTGAAGGGCCGGGAGCAGAAGTTCGGCTTCTCGGTATCCGGCAAGGTGGGCAATGCCGTCACGCGCAACCGCATCCGGCGGTTTATGCGTGAGGATGTGCGCAGAATGCGCGCGAACCTGAAATGCGGAAAGTATATCTTCATTGCGCGTCCGGCGCTGAAATCGGTTCCGCATGCTGAGCTTACCCGCGAAATGCAGAATCTGCTGCATCGCGCCAAGCTCGTGAAAGAGGATATGCCCGATGCGTAAGATCAAGGATTTGCCAAAGCGCTTCCTGCTTTGGATGGTTCGCTTTTACCGCAGCAGCATATCGCCAATGCATCAGCCCTGCTGCCGGTTCATCCCGACATGCTCGCAGTATGCCTTGGAGGCCATTCAAAAATACGGCGCAATCAAGGGTGGGTTTCTGGCGCTGCGCCGGATCCTGCGCTGTAATCCGTTCTGCAAGGGCGGATATGACCCGGTTCCCTGAACCGCACATGAGGTTAATTGAAGACAAAAGGAGAATGCCCCGCTGATTTGGGCGTTGGGCATTCTTTTGTTGGATTTTCCTCGAATGCGGCGATTTGTCGTACAACCAATACCCTGGAGGAGATTCAATGAGCGGATTATTTCAAAACATTCTGGAGTGGATCTACAGCTGGATCGGCAACTACGGCTGGTCTGTCGTGGTATTCACTGTTCTAGTGCGCCTGGTGCTTTTGCCCCTGGATATCAAGAGCAAGAAGGGCATGCGCGCCATGACCAGAGTGCAGCCGAAGGTGCTGGCGCTTCAGAAGAAGTATGCCAATGATAAGGACAAGCTGAACCTCAAGCTCAACGAGCTCTATCGCAAGGAGCATGTGAGCCCCATGGCCGGCTGCCTGCCGATGCTCATTTCTCTGCCCATCCTGTGGTTCATGTTCGGCGCAATGCGCAATATGGGCAATGAACAAACCATCCAGATGATCATGCACATCATGGAAACCGGCGAGGTTCCCGCGATGGAAGGCTGGCTCTGGATCAAGAATGTGTTCCAGCCCGATTCGTTCATGTCCACGATCATGCCGACGGTGGATTCCCTCAAGGCCATCACGGCAGTCAATGGCTCCGCAATCCTGACCGAGGCAAACATCGCTGCCTGCAAGGAATTCCTGGCTACCGCTGAGTACGCCGCCATCGCCGCCCAGTATGGCGCCGATCAGTTCATGAAGCTCCAGCTCAACCTGGTCTTCTTCCAGCCCGTGCTCACCCTGCCCCGTTCCTTCAGCGCCCTGTTCCAGTACGCCAACGGTCTCTTCATCCTGCCTGTACTGGCAGCCGTTTCCCAGTTCCTGATGACCACTTTCACCAATGGCAACAAGAAGCCTGCCGCCGGCGAAGTAAGCGCCGAGCAGGAAGCTGCCAACAACGCCATGAACTCTGGCTTCATGAAGTGGTTCTTCCCCCTCTTCTCCCTGTATATCTGCGCCGGCTATAACGCCGCATTCGCCATTTACTGGATGGCCGCCAACGTGATCCAGATCGTCCAGCAGGTCATCGTAAACTGGTATTTCGAGCGCAAGGACAAGCAGGAAGCCCTCGAAGAGGAAAATGCAGAGATCAAGTAAGATTTAAGGAGGCATCTTGCCTTGAACAGATTTATTGAAGCAAGCGGCAAAACCGTGAAGGACGCCATCCAGAACGGTTTGAAAGAGCTTGGCAAGACCCTTGACGAGGTAGAAACCAGCGTCATCGAAATGGGCAGCCCCGGACTCTTCGGCATGTTCGGCAAGCCCGCCAAGGTGCGCCTCACCGTCAAGGAAGATGATTCTTTCAATATCGAAATGCCCACCTTCTCCCTCGATGGCGGCAAGAAGGCCAAGAACGAGAAGAAGCGTGAAAGCAAGTCCGCCAAGCAGGAAGCCCCTGCCAAGGTGGAAAAGGAAGTTCCCGCAGAAAAGGCCGAGTCCGCAGCCGAGGCTGCTGAGGAAGCCCCCAAGGCGGAGAAGAAGGAGCGCAAGCCCCGCAACCGCCGCAAGGAAAACAAGGAGCCCAAGGCTGAGCCCGTGACCGAGGCCGCGCCCATGGAGCCCGCCGAGCCCTTCGTGGCCACCCCCGAAGAGGAGCTGACCGATACCGCCAAGAACGCCCGCAGCTTCCTGCTGGGCCTTACTGAGAAGATGGGCGTGCCCGCTACTATCGAGGTCGGCGAATCCGAGGAGCAGCTCAAGATGGTGCTCTCCGGCGAGAACATGTCCATCCTGATCGGCCGCCGCGGCGAGACCCTGGACGCCCTCCAGTATCTCACCAGCCTGAACGTGAACCGTGGCCGCGAGGAATACCTGCGCGTGTCCCTGGATACCGAAAATTACCGCGCAAAGCGCGAGGAAGCCCTCCGCAAGCTGGCCGTCCGCATGGCCAACCGCGCGAAGAAGAGCGGCCGCCGCGTGGCCCTCGAGCCCATGAACCCCAATGAGCGCCGCATCCTGCACTCCGCGCTGCAGAACGATCCGGAAGTCACCACCCATTCCGAAGGTGAAGAACCGTATCGCCGCGTGATCATCACCCTGAAGTGATTCGGGGAGAGGATGTTCAGGGGCGCTGCCCCTGAAACCCCGCCAAAGGGCATGATGCCCTTTGGAAACCCCAGATAAAAGCCCTGTCCCTTTAACGGGACAGGGCTTTTGTTGTGCCATTAAGAATTAAATGCAGTTGAAATGAACAGAGACGAGCAGAAGGCGAAGATAATCAGCAGGATCAAAATGGCTGAAAAGAAACGGACAGCACCAGAGAAGTCCGTGTCTTTTGCAAGGGAAAAGAAGAAAAGTACCATTGGAATAAACTGAAGCAACGCTAGGATGCACTCAACAGCGTAGGGAATATCAATGCCGTATTTCGCAAGGAGGCTCATGGGAATCTGAATCAGGAGGTCAAGTGCAATGGTCAGCAGAAGCAGCTTCGTCTGACGGGGCTTTAGACGCTTTTTTCGTGGGGGCCCAGGCAGTTCATGGTTTTTCATTACGGACCTCCTTGTACATGTAGTAGATAGATTATATCTGTTTTAAGGGTGGGAGTCAATATCAATGAACACAAACGGACAGCCATTGTTTCTGGAATGAATGGGAGCTGGGTTAGGTACAGCAGGACGAAACAATACCAATTAGGAAATATAAAAAATCGACCCCGTTGGGGGTCGATTTTTCTTTCAGAGGGTTCCAGGGGAAATCATTTCCCTTGTTCAGGGGTCTGGGCAGCGCCCCAGCGTATCCCCAGTCGCTGCTTAGCCCTTTACAGCGCCGGCAACGATGCCCTTGATGATGTACTTCTGGAGCGCCAGGTACAGGATTATGATGGGCAAAATGGAGAGCACCAGCATGGCCATCATTGCGCCCATATCCACGCTGCCGTAGCCGCCCTTGAGGTACTGGATGGCGATCGGAATCGTCTTGTACTTTCTCAGGTCGAGCACGAGGTAGGGCAGCAGGTAGTCGTTCCAGATCCACATGGTTTCAAGGATCGCGGTGGTCACATAGGTGGGCTGCAGGATGGGCAGCACGATGGAGAAGAAGGTGCGCACCGGCGTGCAGCCATCCACCATGGCGCTTTCCTCGATCTCAATGGGGCAGGATTTCATGTATCCGCAGAACATGAATACCGCCAGGCCCGCACCGAAGCCCAGGTATACGATCGGGATGGTGAAGGGGGTGTTGAGCTTGAGGAAGTCCGCAGTCTTGGACAGCGTGAACATGACCATCTGGAAGGGCACGATCATGGAGAACACGCAGAGGTAATACACGATGCGGGTTGCGCGGGTCTTCACGCGGCTGATGAACCATGCGCACATGGAGGTGCACAGCAGGATCAGCAGCACGGAAAGCACCGTGATGATAATGCTGTTCAGGAAGGAGGAGAAGAAATCAATCTTCTCCAGGCCGTTGGTGTAATTCTCCCAGCTGGAGAAGGACTTGGCGTCCGGCAGGGTGAAGGGATAGCGGCTGATGAAGGCCTTCTTCTTGAAGGAGTTGATGGCCACGATCACCAGCGGATAGATGTACGCGATGGAAACTGCAGCCAGAATGATGGAGAGAATCCAGCCGCCCTTGCGCTTTGCTTTCATTACTGCTGCACCTCCTTACGGTTGGTCAGCCGCATCTGCGCAATTGCCAGCACTGCGACGATAATGGTGAAGATCACGGCCTTGGCCTGGCCCGCGCCCTCCCAGCCGTTGCGGCCGTAGAAGGTTTCATAGATGTCCAGCGCCAGCAGCTTCAAACGGCCGGAGGACTCGGTGCTCAGCAGCGCCAGGTTCTGGTCGAAGAGCTTGAAGGAGTTGGTGAGGGTCAGGAAGGTGCAGATGGTGATGGAGGGCATCACCATGGGAATCTTGATCTTGAACAGCGTCTGCAGCGGGGTTGCGCCGTCGATGGAGGCCGCCTCGATCAAATCATCCGGGATGGATTGCAGGCCCGAGATGTAGATTACCATCATATAGCCCGCCTGCTGCCAGAGCATCAGCGCGGTCAGTCCCCAGAAGCCGTATGCTTCGGAATGCACTAGCGTGCGGCCGAACTTGGCAAGTATGCCGCTCAGCAGCAAATTCCAGATCCAGCCCAGCACAATGCCGCCGATCAAATTCGGCATGAAGAACGCCGTGCGGAAAATATTGGTGCCGCGGATGCCGCGCACCAGCAAAAGCGCCAGCACAAAGCCGAACACGTTGATCAGAATTACATTGACCACCGTGAACAGGCTGGTCATCCACAGGGAATGAACAAAGTTAGAGGAAGGATCGGTGAAGATCTTGATGTAGTTGGCCAGGCCCACGAAATGGGCGTCCGACACGGTGGTGAACTCACAGAAGGACAGGTAGAGACCCATCACAAAGGGGATCAGGAATCCGATCAGGAATGCAAGCAGGGTGGGCAATACAAAGATTGGCCAATACTTGCGCATCGATTTCTCCATAGAAAACCAACCTCCTAAAATTTAGGATTACAATAATCTGCGCATCCGGCAGACGATAGCCGCTTCCGAATGGGACCCCCTCCCGGGAGCGCTTATCGAATGTCGTTTTTTTGAAAGCCGGGATGCGGCGTTTGCCGCATCCCGATCGGAAAATCCGGAATGGATTAGCCGTTTACAGCAGCGTACTCGGTGGCCCAGCCGTCAACGAAAGCGGTGACAACTGCATCCCACTCGCCGGTGCCCAGAGCATAGTCGGTCAGAGCAGCGCCAACGCCGTTCTTCCAGTTCTCAGAGGGCATGGTGGTGAAGTTCCAGGTTACAGGGGTCTTGCCGGCGGCAACGGATTCAGCAGCAACCTTCTTGAAGTGGTTGGTGGATTCCTTGGCAGCCTTGAAGGGGATGTCGAAGCCCATGGTGTCGGCCAGGGTGGTGGTGCCGGTCTCGGAGGTTACCAGCCAGTAGAGGAAGTCCAGGGTGGCCTGGATGTCAGCTTAGCTTGCCTTGGCATTCACGCACAGGAAGTTCTCGGTGCCGGTGCACAGGCCCTGGCTCTCTTCGCATTCAACGCCGATGTACAGGGGGATCA
>JAFUPT010000016.1 GCA_017481065.1 Clostridia bacterium
AGGCCCCACTTTCGGGCCACCTTGATGGCGCACTCATTGGCCTCCGCGCCGGAATTGCCGAAGAAAACCTTCTTCATGCCGGTGCGGGTGCAGAGCATTTCAGCCAGCTGGGCGCAGGGGGCGGTGTAGTAGAGGTTGGAGGTGTGGGGCAGGGCATTCAGCTGGGCGGTGACGGCGGAAACCCACTCGTCATCCGCATAGCCGAAGCTGTTTACCGCGATGCCGGAGCCGAGGTCAATGTATTTCTTGCCATCGGCGTCCCAGGCGGAAGCGCCCTTGCCGCGCACCAGCGCCACGGGGAAGCGGCCGTAAGTGCCGGCCACATAGTTTTTATCGGTTTCAAAGATGTTCATATTTGCCACCTCGGTTTCAGATACGGCGGAACATGGTGCCCATGCCCTCGTCGGTGAGCAGTTCGATCAGGATAGAATGCTTTACGCGGCCATCGATGATGAAGACCTTCTTCACGCCCTCATCCACCGCCTTGCAGCATGCGTTCACCTTGGGAATCATGCCGCCGCAGATGGTGCCCTCCTCAATGAGCTTGGGAGCTTCATCCACATAGATGCGGGAGATCAGGGTGGAGGGATCATCCTTGTCCTTCAGGATGCCGGCGATGTCGGTCAGCGCCACGAGGCTCTCCGCGCCCAGCGCGCCCGCGATGGAGCCGGCGGCCACATCAGCATTGATGTTGTAGGCGTTGCCTTCGGCGTCGCAGCCCACGGTGGAAACCACCGGGATATAGCCCATATCCAGCATATCCAGGATGGGCTTGGGATTGACCCTGGTGACCTCGCCCACGAAGCCGAGGTCCGGATTCATGCACTTGGCCTCGATCATGTGGCCGTCCACGCCGCAGAGACCGATGGCGTTGCCGCCTGCCTTATGCATCTGGGCCACAAGATTCTTATTGATCTTGCCGCAGAGCACCATCTGGGCGATTTCCATGGTTTCGGCGTCGGTGACGCGCATGCCGTTTACAAATTCGCTGGTTTTGTTCACCTTTTTCAGCATATCGCTGATTTCCGGGCCGCCGCCGTGCACCAGCACCACCCGCACGCCCACCTGGGTGAGCAGGGTGATATCGCTCATCACCGCGTCGCAGAGCTCCTGGGAAACCATGGCATGGCCGCCGAACTTTACGACGACGATCTTGCCCGCGTATTTCTGGATGTAGGGCAGGGCCTGAACCAGAACCTCGGCCCGCTTTGCATTGTTCATGATGGTTTTCTCCTTGGATGAAAAGATGGCGGATCAGGCAACGCCGGTCAGGTGCGGTAATCGCCGTTGATCTTTACATAGTCGTAGGTCAGGTCGCAGCCCCAGGCGGTGGCAGACTCCGAACCGGAATTCAGGTTCACCAGGATGTGAATTTCCTTCTCCAGCAGTATTTCCTTGGCTTTTTCCTCGCTGAAATCCACGCCTGCGCCCATGCGGCATACCGGGATGCTTCCTGCGGCGGATTCGAAGTCCACATCGATCTTGTTTACATCCAGCTCCTTTCCGCAGTAGCCCACGGCGCAGAGCACGCGGCCCCAGTTTGCATCGCTTCCGAACATGGCGGCCTTTACGAGGCTGGAGCAGATCACAGCCTTGGCGGCGGTGCGGGCGGTGGAAAGATCTGCCGCGCCGGAGACAGTGCACTCCAGCAGCTTGCTCGCGCCCTCGCCATCGGCGGCGATGGAGCGGCTCAGGTTCTTCATGACCTCATAGAGGGCGGCGCAGAATGCATCATAATCTTCGCCCTCGGAGGAGATCATTTCATTGCCGGCCATGCCGCTTGCCATCACGGCGCAGGTATCGTTGGTGGAGGTATCGCCGTCCACGCTGATCATATTGAAGGTGTAATCCACGGTGTGGGACAGGGCCTTCTGCAGCATTTCCGGGGAGATGGCGCAGTCGGTGGTGATGAATACCAGCATGGTGGCCATATTGGGATGGATCATGCCGCTGCCCTTGGCCATGCCGCCGATTTTGCATTCCACGCAGCCGATTTCGAAGGACAGCGCCTGTTCCTTCTTCACCACATCGGTGGTCATGATGGCCTCGGCCGCATCGGCATTGTTCGCGCCCAGCTCCTTGGCTGCCGCCGGAATGCCGGATACGAAGGGCTCGAGGCTCATCGGCTGGCCGATCACGCCGGTGGAGGCGACGATCACATCCTTGGCATCGATGCCAAGCGCCTTGGCAGTGAGATCGCACATGCCCTCGGCAATTTCGATGCCGTTGGCATTGCAGGTGTTGGCGTTGCCGCTGTTGCAAACCACTGCCTGGGCATAGCCATCGGCGATGTTTGCCTTGGTCACGGCGATGGGCGCGCCCTTCACCAGGTTTTGGGTGTAAACCGCGGCGGCGGCACAGCGCACCGGGCTGTAAATCAGGGCGAGGTCCTTCTTCAGCTTATTCTTACGCACGCCGCAATGTACGCCGGACGCTTGGAAACCCTTCGCGGCGCATACGCCGCCGGGGATAACGTTCATTTTATTCATTCAATTCCCTCCAATCCCTCGGTTTCCTTTGCGCCGAGGATGAGATTGAGCAGCTGGACAGCCGCGCCGGAAGCGCCCTTGCCCAGGTTATCATAGGTGGCGGTGAGCAGGATGCGGTCTTCATTGCCCTGCACGCAGATATGCATGCGGTCGGTGCCGGAAACGGCGTTGCCCGCCAGGAAACCGCCCGCGGATTTATCTTCGCAGACCACCACGGGGCCGGTGTAAGTTTCTTTATAGATGCGCCGGACATCTTCAATGCCGGCATTTACAAGCTGCTGCCTGAACAGCGGCACCGTGACCACCATGCCGCTGTAAAAATCGGCCACGATGGGGCTGAAGATGGGGGCATGATCGATGCCGGTGATCTTCTGCATTTCCTTCAAATGCTTGTGCTGCTGGGTGAGGCCATACTGCCGGGGCGCATCCAGCTGGATATCGCGGCCTTCATCCCGGTAATCGGCGATCATCTTCTTGCCGCCGCCGGAATAGCCGGTGATGGAGTGGCAGGAGAGCAGCGCATCCTTCGGGAGCACGCCCGCCTTTACCAGCGGGTGCACAAGCGCGATGAAGCCGCTGGCATGGCAGCCGGGCACGGCGATGCGCTTGGAGGAGAGCACCTTCTCCCGCTGCTGGGGAGAAAGCTCCGGGAAGCCGTAGGCCCAGCCGGGATCGGTTCGGTGGGCGGTGGAGGTATCCAGCACCCGCACCTGATCATTTTCGATCATGGAAACCGCTTCGATCGCGGCGGCGTCCGGCAGGCAGAGCAGGGCCACATCGCAGCTGTTGATCGCTTCTTTGCGGGCGGCGGGGTCCTTGCGGGTTTCCTCCGGCAGGGAGATGATTTTCAGGTCGCTGCGCTGGGAGAGCCGCTGGAAAATGCGAAGGCCGGTGGTGCCGTTGCTTCCATCAATGAATATCGTATGCATAAGATTCGCCTCTTGAATATATATACATAAATAATGTAATAATTATACGCCGATTGCCGCGTATGTCAAGCAAATTTACGGGAAGGAGGAACAATTAACATAGCTTGGCAGGCGCGCACAGCGCGCCTGCCGGGAAATATTGGGCTTGTTTGCCGGTATCAGGAATTTTTCACGGTGGCGGTGTAGGAATCAAGCCACTGTTTTTCCATTTTGAGCTTGCCGTTGCCGATGGAATAGAGGGTCTTGCAGGTGCCGACCGTATCCCAGTTGGCTGCAGCGTCTACGGAGGTGGCGAAGATGAGGCTGTAGCTGCCGTCGTCATTTTCCGCATAGGTCATGTGGGCGCCGTGTTCCCAGAGTTTTTCGCCCTTGCGGTCGATCCAGTCGTAGCGGTTTTCTTCCAGCATGGCGCCGGAGAACTTCACGTTGGTGGGCGCAATGCTGCCGCTGAAATTCATCTGGCTGGAGAAGCTGCCCGTCACCTTGATCTTGTCGGTCATTCCCTTGTGATTGCAGCGCCAGATTTCCTTGAGCACGCCGTCAATCTCCTGCAGGACAAGCACATCCGCATCCATGCCGGTGCCGGTTCTCCATGCGTTGATGACGATGGTATAGCCGTTTTCCGAGGGAATGGCATGCACATCCACGCTGGAGAAGGTATACTCGTTCTGGTTGTAGGTGTAGGGCTTTTTGCAGTCCGGGTGGGAGATGGTTACGCTGGCTGCGCGGTAATCCGTGTAGCCGAAGCTGACGGTGATCTTGGGAACGGTGGAGGAGGTAGAGGAGACGGGGGAGAGGGTTTTGTCCCTGCCGTCGCGGTAGAGCGTGGCGGAGAGCAGGGGCAGCTGCTCGCCCTCGTACCACTGCTCCTTGATGCCGATCACGCCGTTCTTCATGGTATAGCGGGTCTTGCTGCTGCCGATGTAATCGGCGTTGAAGAGGCAGCGCTCGCTGGTGGTGAAGATGATATCGTAGTAGCCGTCATCCCGCAGCTCGGGGTCGAGGTAGCCGGTGCCGTTCTCCCACAGCTTTTCTCCCTTGCGGTTCTGGCCGTCGGTCTTGAAGCCGGTGAACTTTTCCTTGGTGGGATAGAGCGTGCCGGAATACTTGGAATTGGAAGTGAACTTCGCATCCACATAGATATTATCCGTGCGCTCGCTGTGGGTGAATTCCTTCACCTTCACGATTCTGCCGCCCTGTACCTGCAGGATATAGGCCTCGGTGCCGCCCATGGTGCCGGAGCAGGTGGCCTCCAGGATGAAGGTGTAGGCGTGGTTGCCCATGTCAAAGCCGGTGATGGATACGGAATAGACGCCCACATTGGGATCATACACAAAGGGCGCGGCGCAGCCTTCAACGCTCAGGCTCGCCTTCGTTACATCGCCCCATTTGTCTGCCTCCACGGTGAGGAACACCTCGGGAACGCCATCGGTATTGCCGTCGGCGGGAAGCGCCTGCACGGTGCCCTTGCGGGAGTAGGCGGTGATGTAGGGGAAGTTGTTGATGGGGTCCAGGGCAATGTTGAATTCGTTCACGGTGTCGGGCATGTAGTAGGGTGTGGTCAGGGTTTTGGCTTTGTAGTTCTGCGCCGCAAACTTGATTTCATAGCTGCCGGGGTTCGCCATGAAGAAGACATACATGCCGTCCGCGGTGGTGGAGCTGGTGTAGGATTCGCCCTTGGCCGGGGTGATGGTTACGGTAGCATCGGGAATGGCCTTGCCGGTTTTCGAATCGGTTACGAAGCCGGAGAGGGTCATGTGGGGGCCGAAGAGGGTGAGCTCCTGGGCCATGTTGTTCAGCCGGGTGCTGCGGCTCACAGGGAAATTGCCGTCAAATACCGTGCTCGCGGTATAATTGCCGGGATAGAGATAGGCAACAGCCGGGCTCGCCTTCTGGATGGCGGCGATGTTGTCGCCGGAGATGTGCACGTTCATGCCGCTGATTTCATCGCCGTTGCAATCCTTGGTCACCACGGTGAGGCGGTATTTGTTGTTCGGGCAGATGCCCCAGCCGAAGGTGGTTTTGCCGCCATGCACGCTGATCGCCTCATTTATGAGGGACAGATAGGAATCGCCCACATGCCAGTCGATATGCGCCACATCCAGGCTGAGGATATTGCCGCTGAGCTCCTCGGTGATGTTGTAATCCAGGGAGCCGTCCAGATCGAAATAGGCGTCGATGGTCACATCCACGCAGCCCTTGCAGGCATGCTGGAATTCGCCGGAGGGGGCTTCGGTGTTGGTGGTCATGTTCTCCAGCACGCCGTCGATGACCAGGCCCACCTGGCCGGTTACGCTCGCGCCGATCAGTTCATCCAGCACAGATACGCCGATGGTGGCCGCCGCCGCGACGTCGATGTTGAAGCTGCCCTCCACATGGGCTTCGGAATGGGCGGTCTTTTCCTGGAAGGTGGCGAGGCCGTTTTTCGGATCATACTTGAAGCCAAGGTTGAATGTGAAGACCGATATCAGGCTGCCGCTTGCCGATGCGCTGAAATTCACAGGCAGGGAGAGATCCAGGGTGGCGAAGAGGCCGGTTGCGCCGATGGGTACCTCGCCGTCGAAGATCACGAGTTCGAAGTTCTTTTCATAGCTGCCGCTGATGGTGAAGCTGGCTTCGCCGCCGCCATTGAGGGATGCTTCAAATTCGAAGTAATCCTTGCCGAGGAGCGCCACATCATACTTCGCCTTCACATTTACGACCGCAGTGAATGCGCCGTGCAGGGTCACGGGACCGCTGGTGATGCTCTCGTCCAGGTCAATCAGGGGCTTGCTTTCATCGAAATCGATCTCGGGATCGCTGCCGATGGCAGCCGCATTGCCCTTGCCCATGGGAACCATGGCATCCAGGTTCAGCACCTGGTAGAAATCGGAGAGGTAGGTGTTGGTATCCCGCTGGATGGTGGTGCTGCCATCGGGATTCTGGGTCACGGTCTTTACCTTCACGGGTTCGCCTTCGAGCAGCAGCACGCTGCCGGGGACGAGCTTTGCATCGGTGGAGAAGGTGTAGCTGCCGCCGGACTGCTGCACGGGGCCGCTCACACGGATGATATCGTCCACCAGCACGCCGTAGCCTGCGTCGCCGAAGTCAAGCACCTTGTCCTGCGGGAAGTCGCTGGGGCTCTGGTTTTCGAAATCCTGATATGCCTTGGTGTAGCGCTTGGTGGTGTAGACGCTGCTCAGGGGGTTGCCGTCCCCATCCCGCAGCCATGCGCGCAGCACGAAGTAATCCGGGAATTTGCCCTTCATGCCCACGGAGACCTCCGCCAGCTGCAGTTCTTCGCCTGCTGCGGCGGTACCGCTGAAGAGCAGCTTGCTGCCCGCCTCGTTGAGCACTTCCACGCAGAGCTCGCAGGCCTTGATGGTGGAGGTGGTGGCGATGATGCTGCTGCCCTCCCTGCGGAGCGCGCTCACGTTGTAGTTGGGGGAGAGGATGCTCACCGTGCAAGTGGCCTTCTTGCCGTTGAAGGTGGTGGCGGTGATCTTTGCCGCGCCCTCGGAGACGGCGGTTACAAGGCCGCTTTCATTTACGGTGATGCAGCCGGAATTGCTGGCGAAGGCCACGGAGCCCGCGCTGCCGGAGCTGAGGGCCCAGGCAAGCTGGGCAGTCTGGCCGACGGTGAGGGTGATTTCCTTTTCGGAGAACTTGATGGAGGAGGGCGCGCGCTTAACGGTGATTTCGCAATCGGCGTAGACGCCGTTGAAGGCGGTGACGCGGATTACGGTGGTGCCGGCCTTCTTTGCGGTGATCAGGCCGTTCTTATCCACCGTCGCCACGCGGGTGGTCTTGCTCTGGTAGGTGAAGCCCGCATCCTCGCCGTGGTCG
>JAFUPT010000072.1 GCA_017481065.1 Clostridia bacterium
ACTTCACCGACGCTGAAGTGCGCGAACTGGGCGTTCCGCTCGTAACCAAGGACATCCCCGGCTTCGTCGTAATGATCGGCCCCGCTCCTTCCCAGGAAGAAGCAGTTGAGATCGTTAAGGGCTACCAGAGCCGTGGTATCTTCGTATTCATGATCGGCGGCATCATCGATCAGATCCACGGCGCAGGCATGGCCACCGGCTTCCCGGTCCGTGTTGTTCCCGTCGGTGAGGAAATCTGGTCCGTTGGCCATGTTATCTCCCTGGTAACCCGCGCAACCATGATCTTCGGCGGCACCGAGCCCGGTGACTGCGCTGCCTTCCATCGCTACACCTTCGATCGCATCAACGCCTTCGTCAACGCCTATGCTCCCGTTGCTGATATCGTCGTAGCCTGCGGCGCCGGAGCCATCAAGCTGGGCTTCCCGGTCATCACCAACGATACCGAGGATATGTGGGCAGTTCCGAAGTCCCTGATCATCCACACCGACACCAAGGACTGGATCGAGACCTCCCTCGAAGCCCGCGGCATCAAGATCAAGGTTACCAACATTGACATCCCCGTTGCATTCTCCTCCGCATTCGAAGGCGAAATCATCCGCCGCAAGAACATGCAGATCGAAATCGACGGCTCCCGCGTGGACAGCATCGAGCTGGTGCAGACCAAGGAAGCCCACGAAATCGAAGACCACGCCATCATCCTGGAAGGCCCGGATTTCGATCAGTTCGAGTTCGGCTCCAAGATTCCCTGCGCTTATGTTGTTGATGTTGCCGGCAAGGCCATGCAGACCGACTTCGAAGGCGTTATGGAGCGTAAGTTCCACAGCTGGCTGAACTGCGTGGAAGGCGTAATGCACACCGGCCAGCGCGACATGATCCGCATCCGCGTGAGCGACGCCGCTTACGAGGCAGGCTTCCGTGCAAAGCACATCGGCGAAGTGCTGTATGCCAAGATCAAGTCTGAGTTCGACGCAGTTGTTGACCAGTGCCAGGTTCGCATCTACACCGATCCGGCCAAGGTTGCCGAAATGCGCGCACTGGGCAACGAAGTGTTCAACAAGCGTGACGAGCGTCTGCGCACCCTGACCGATGAATCTGTAGATGTATTCTACACCTGCATCCTGTGCCAGGCCTTCTCCCCGAGCCACGTCTGCATCGTTACCCCCGAGCGTCTGGGCCTGTGCGGCGCTGTATCCTGGCTGGATGCAAAGGCCACCAACGAGCTGGATCCCCAGGGTCCCTGCCAGATCGTTCCCAAGACCCGCATGATCGACGAGCGCGTGGGCCGCTACGAAGACGTAGACGAGGCCGTACAGCAGTACAGCCACGGCGCCCTCGAGCATGTAACCCTGTACTCCATCATGGAAGACCCGATGACCTCCTGCGGCTGCTTCGAGTGCATCTGCGGCATCGAGCCCCTCTCCAACGGCGTTGTTATCGTTAACCGCGAACATGCCGGCATGACCCCCCTGGGCATGAGCTTCTCCGAGATGGCTTCCATGACCGGCGGCGGCGTGCAGACCCCCGGCTTCATGGGCCACGGCAAGCACTTCATCGCTTCCAAGAAGTTCATGAAGGCAGAAGGCGGCCCCGGCCGTATCGTATGGCTGCCCAAGGCACTGAAGGAACAGGTTGCTGACCGCCTGAACGAGACCGCCAAGGATCTCTACGGCATCGACAACTTCTGCGATATGATCGCGGACGAAACCGTTACCGAGGATATGGAAGAGCTCTACGCCTTCCTGTCTGAGAAGGGCCATCCGGTTCTCGGCATGGAACCCCTGATGTAATCAGATTCGTGAAGGGGGATCTCTCATCCCCCTCATATTAGCAGGCTGACCTGTGCAGCTGTTAAAAGTATAACGGGAGAAGCCTTTCGCTTCTCCCGTTTTATATAGGTGATATTATGCTGGATAAAAAGGCATTGCGAAAAGAGATCGGCGCAATGAAGCGCGCGATGTCTCCCGAACTGATCGAGGCTTACAGCCGGGATCTTACGGAGAAATTCTGCCGGACGGAATATTATAAAAACGCCGCATCCGTCTACGTCTACCTCCCCTACAACCAGGAGGTGCGCACCTGGGACATCGTGAAGCGAGCATGGGCAGACGGCAAGCGGGTAGCTGTGCCGAAGGTATACGGCGACATCATGCGCTTTCTCTGGATGGAAAACTTCGACCAGCTCGCCCCCGGCGGCTGGGATATTCCAGAGCCCACCTTCGATGAGCCCGTGGCGGATGATGAAACTGCCCTGATCCTGATGCCCGGCCTCGCCTTTGACCCCGAGGGACACCGCATCGGCTACGGCGGCGGCTTCTACGATAAATACCTGGAGGAGCACCCGAGGCACAAGCTGGTGGCGCTGTGCTATCCCTTCCAGATGTTTGATCATTTGGAGGTGGAGGCCCATGATATTCCCGTTGATCTGGTAATCAGTGCGGACGCCCTGCGCCTGATCCAGCCCAGCGCTGAATATGCCGGGCAGATTGCGGAGTACCGCCGGGCATTTTTGCAGTCCGGCGATTCCATGGATGGAACGGGCGGCATCCTTCGCGACTGCGAAGACCCGCTGGAGTGGGTGCGCAAATCCGAGGAATACCAGGATGCGGCCAAGGTGCCGGATGGCTGGGTTCCGGCGACGCAGTTCATCTGCGTGCGCGTATCTGACAACAAGATCGTCGGCATGCTTCAGCTTCGCCACCATTTGAATGATCATCTCGCGCAGTTTGGCGGCAACATCGGTTATTCTGTGCATCCGCAGGAGCGCAGAAAGGGTTATTCCAAGTGGATGTTGGGCAGCGCCCTCCCCTACTGCCGGGAGCTGGGTCTCGAACGGGTTCTGCTGACCTGCAATGCGGAAAGTGAAGCCAGCCGTAGAACCATTCTGGCCAACGGCGGCGTTTTTGACGGCTCCGCCCGGGATTCGGATGGAGAACTGGTAGAAAGATACTGGATTTCCCTGTGATGCAAAGGAGGTACGCCGATGCGCATTTACATGCCACGCGGCCTGAACATCGATGAAAGCTACGCCGCCAGCCGCCGCGCAGTGCGGGAATGCTTCGGTGAATGGGATATTTCCGTTTTCTGGGGCGAGCCGGAGGAATACAGCTTCGACAAGGGGATCCGAAAGCCTCCGCAGGTGGAGGGATGCATCGTCGCATCCATGCGGTTGAACTTCCGCAAGCGGCTTCCCGTCGGCGAGCTGCATTTCTATGTGATCCGCGATTCCCGCTACGGCAAGGAGCGCCAGCTCTTCTGCGACGCCCGTTGCCTGCCCCGCATGCACGACTGGCTCAGCAGCCGGAAGGAAAGCCCGCCCAGCAGCGGCGTGGATGAAATATTGCTGATCTGGAATGGAGAAAGCTTCTCCACACAGGAAATGCACTATAATTAAGCAAAAAAGAGCTCCCCCAAGGGAGCTCTTTTTTGCCTTGCAGAAGCCTTACTTCAACTTGGAAGCGGCGGCTTCGTCCACGAGGAACTGGCAGTTGGGATGCATGCGCAGGATGGAAGCAATCATGCTGGGCTCCACCTCGCCCTGCACGGCACGGGCGACGGCGTCCGCCTTGTTTGCGCCGGTGGCCAGCAGGATGACCCGCTTGGCGGACATGATGGTGCCCACGCCCATGCTGATGGCCTGGCGCGGCACTTCATCGATGCTGTTGAAGAAGCGCTTGTTGGCGTCGATGGTGTCATCGGTGAGGTCGATCACGTTGGTGGGATAGATGAACTTGGTGTTGGGCTCGTTGAAGCCGATATGGCCGTTGCGGCCGATGCCCAGCAGCTGCAGGTCGATTCCGCCGGCCTCATGGATGGCGGTATCATAAGCGGCTGCGGCGGCGTTCAGGTTCTCGGCAACGCCGCTGGGAACATGGGTATTGTTGATATCGATGTTGATATGGTTGAAGAGCTGCTCATTCATAAAATAGCGGTAGCTGCAGGGATGCTCCTCCGGCAGGCCGACGTATTCATCCAGATTGAAGGAACGCACCTGGGAGAAATCAATCATGCCATCCTTGTTCAGCTGGATCAGCTGCTGGTAGGTGGGAACCGGGGTGGAGCCGGTGGCGAGGCCGATCACGCAATCCGGCTTCTTGAGGATTTCGGATGCGAACACCATGGATGCGGCGCGCGCAACCTCCGCTTCATTCTTGTAGATGTAAACCTGCATTTGTAAAACACTCCTTTTTTATCCCTTATACCCCATCCGGGGATTACTTACGGCGTTAGTCCACAACCGCGCGGATCAGCGGCTTCCTTTCCGGCTTTCCGGCGGAGATATGAATCGATTTTTTCAAGAGGTTGTAGGCGCCCATGCGGTCGGAATGCTCGCCCACATGCATGGTGCAGAGCACATCGCCCTTCTTCACAGGATCGCCCACGCGCTTTTTCATCACAATGCCCACGGAGAAATCGATGGGATCGGTCTTCTTCTCGCGTCCCGCACCGAGGAGCTTGGCCGCATTGCCGATATTGCTGGTGACCATGGAATGCACATAGCCCTCCTGCTCGGCCTTGATATCGATCAGGGTACGCGCCTTGGGCAGCAGGCCGGTATCATCGCAGACCCGGGGATTGCCACCCTGCGCCGCGATCATCTCGGCAAACTTCCTGAGACCCTCGCCGCTGGCGATCTTTTCCTCCAGCATCTTCACGCCCTGCTCCACAGACAGAACCATCCCGGAATTTTTCAGAATATGCCCGCCGAGGATGAGCGCGACCTCCTTCAGATCGCCGCCGGCGCGGCCGGAGAGGATATCAATGGCCTCCTCCACCTCGAGGGCATTGCCGATGTAGTTGCCCAGCGGCTGGTCCATATCGGTGATCAGGGCAGAGAATTTCTTGCCGCTCAGCTTGCCGATGCGCACCATGGTCTCCGCCAGGCGCTTGGATTCCTCCTCGCTCTCCATGATGGCGCCCGCACCCGTCTTGGTATCCAGCACCACCACATCGCAGCCGGAGGCCAGCTTCTTGGATAGTATGGAGGAGACGATCAGCGGCATGCAATCCACCGTGGCGGTAACATCCCGCAGGGCATAGAGCACCTTATCCGCCGGGGCGAGCTCGGCAGTCTGGCCGATGATGGCGCAGCCGATATCCGTGACCTGCTTCTTGAACTGATCGATGCTCAGATCCACCCGCATGCCGGGAATGGATTCCATTTTATCCAGCGTGCCGCCGGTAAAGCCCAGGCCGCGGCCGCTCATCTTCGCCATCTTCACGCCGCAGCAGGCCACCAGGGGCACCAGCACCAGGCTGGTGGTATCGCCCACGCCGCCGGTGGAATGCTTATCCGCCTTCACGCCGGGAATATCGGAAAGATTCAGCGTATCGCCGGACTTCGCCATGGCCAGCGTGAGCGAAAGGGTTTCCCGGTCGCTCATGCCGCGGATGCAGATGGCCATCAGCAGGGCGGCGGCCTGGTAATCGGCAAAGCTGCCGTCCACCACGCCGTTTACGAAAAAGCGGATCTCCTCCTCGTTCAGTTCCAAGCCGGCGCGCTTTTTGCGAATGATATCAATCGGTGTCATTGGACAAAACCTCCGTAAGCGCCTGCTGCCAGATCAGCAGCTTGCTTTCATATTTCAGGGTATAGGCCGGGCTGGTGGAGGGCAGGCGATGGAACACATGCTCCCCATCCTCCTTCGCAACCAGCTTCCGGTAGAGCTCATATGCCGCGGCGCCATTGAAAAATACATGGCGTATGCCGGGGCAATTCTTATAAAGCATTTCAAAATCATTCGCCCGGGGCGCGCGGATGGCGCTGTCCAGCGAGCCCTCGCGCTCGCAGCTGTGGGCGCTGTCCCACAGGGCGATGCGATGGCGGATGAGCATATCCTTCTTTTCTTCGATGGCCTGCGGCGCTTTTTCTCCGAGGATTTCCGCCATCATGGGCCAGAAGGCGTTTCGCGGATGGGCGTAGTAAAAGCCCTGCTTCAGGGATTCCACGCTGGGCATGGAGCCGAGGATGAGAATTTTCGCATCCTCACGCCAGACGGGATCAAAGCTGAAGATTCGTTCAGACATAATTCTTAGGGCAGTTGGGCAAATACCTGCCCGATGGGATCGCGGATGATGAGGTCCGCCCGGCCGTCCTGGGGCGTTTCGCTCTTGTTCACCAGCACCAGCTTATCTCCCCGGTAATCATCAATGAGCCCGGCGGCGGGATACACGCTCAGCGAAGTTCCGCCGATGATCAGCATATCCGCGTTGGCGATGGCGTGCAGTGCGCCGGAGATGCAGTCTCCATCCAGAGATTCCTGATAGAGCACCACATCCGGCTTCACCGTGCCGCCGCATTCGCACTTGGGAACGCCGGAGCTGTTTTTGATGTAATCGGCGTCATAAAACTTCCTGCACTTCATGCAGTAATTCCGGAGCACGCTGCCATGGAGCTCATACACCCTTTTGGAGCCGGCGGCAAAGTGCAGGCCATCGATATTCTGGGTAACGACGCCCAGCAGCTTGCCCTCCTTTTCCCATTGGGCCAGCTTCAGGTGGGCCGGATTGGGCTGCGCGCCGGTGATGAGCATTTTATCCCGGTAGAAGCGGTAAAATTCCCCGGTGCGGCGCAGGAAGAAATCGTGGCTCAGGATGGTCTCCGGCGGGTAGGCATACTTCTGGCGGTACAGGCCGTCCACGCCGCGAAAATCGGGAATGCCCGACTCCGTGCTCACGCCCGCGCCCCCGAAAAACACGATGCGCTTTGATTCCTTTACCCACTGTTTCAGGGTTTCGATCGCAGGATTGCCAATCACATACTCCACCACCTTTTCATATATATTTTACCATTTTTTCAGCAATATGTCCACTATGGCTGGAGGTTTATGCCCTCATTTTTCCCAAGTTTTGTTGTTGTAATTCCCGAACTTTTGTGGTATCATATTCTCGTATCATGAAAAGGAAGGTGTAATTTGCTTATGGCAAGTGCAGTTCGCAGTTGTGCGGGAGGCGTAGTTTTCTGCGAAGAACAGGTTTTTCTTTTGATGAGCGATCGCGGTGAATGGGTAATGCCCAAGGGCGTGATCCGCAACCGCAACCATGCAAATGATGTTGCGCTCTGGCGCGTGGAGGATGAGGCCGGAATCCATGCCCGCATCATCGGCGTAGCCGGCAACACCCGCTATGATTTCTTCTCTGAGAGCCGGGGCAAGGACGTGAGCAACCGCATCCAGTGGTTCGCCATGGAGGCAGTGGACAAGGATTTCCATATCTCCTTCGACCAGGGCTTTTTAAACGGCGGTTATTACCCCATCGAGAAGGCCCGCAGCATGCTTACCTACGATTGCGACCGCGCAATCCTGGATACCGCCTATCAAATCTATCACGACTGCCAGAAGCCGGCCTGACCGGCGCATATGCATCAACCGCCACGCTGTGGCGGTTGATTTTTTGTACGCAGTGTAATATGTTCGTGACAAAATCGGCACAGAGGTCCGAAACGCTTTGAAACATCAATTTTATGTGTTATAATATAGGATGGTTAGATTTATAGTATGGAGTAAAATGTCATGAATTTTGATATGCAGCAGCCCTTCCGCCTGATCCTGGCATCGGGTTCGCCCCGGCGGCGGGAGCTGCTTACCCAGATGGGTTATAAGTTTGAAATCATCGTGCCGGATGTGGATGAAAATGTATCCGGCCATGCCCGGGATGTGGTGGGTATCCTTTCCCGCCGCAAGGCCGAAGCCGTGGCGAAGAGGGAGGATTGCGGCATCATCATCGCCTCCGATACCCTCGTCTCCCTGAACGGCGAGGCGCTGGGCAAGCCCCAGGACGAAAATGACGCCCACCGCATGCTGCGCATGCTCTCCGGCGAAACCCACGAGGTGTTCACCGGCGTAACCATCATCGATGCGGCAAGCGGCAGGAACGAAACCCAGGTGGTGCGCACCGGCGTGATTTTCCGCGAGCTCAGCGATGCGGAGATTTGGGCCTACATTTCCACCGGCGAACCCATGGACAAGGCCGGCGCTTACGCCATCCAGGGCCGCGCCCACGGCTTTGTGGAGGGCTTCGAAGGTTCCTATGAAAACGTGATCGGCTTCCCGGTGGATGAAATCCGGGAAATGCTCAAGCGCATGCACGGCTAAGATACGGAGGTTTGCATAATGGGTGTTTTTTCTTCCGGCGGCGTGGGACTGGATCTCGGTTCCGCAAATGTTACCATCTGCCTTGAAAACGAGGGCATCGTGCTCCGGGAGCCCAGCTATGTGCTGGCCCTGCGGGACGACCCGGACGAAGTGCTGGGCGTTGGCCGCGATGCACGCCAGATGCTGGGCCGCACGCCCAAGGATGTGGCGCTGCTCTCCCCGGTGATGGACGGCGCGATTGCGGATATCGAGCTGGCGACCCTGCTGATGAAGTCCCTCTCCGAAAAGGCGCTGGGCAAGCGCCGCGCGCTGGAGAAAAACCGCCTGGTGGTTTCCATGTCCACCGGCGCGACCCGGGTGGAGCATGCGGCGGCGGAAGCCGCAGTGCGCGCAAGCGGCGCCAAGCGCGGCGCGCTGATCCGCGCCTCCGTGGCCGCTGCCCTGGGCGCTGGCCTGTCCATCGAGGAAGCGAAGGGCATCATGGTGGTGCTCATCGGCGGCTCCACCACGGAAGTGGCCGTGCTTTCCATGAACGGCGTGGTTGCGGCCCGCACCAGCCGCTCCGGCAGCCTCTCCCTGGATGAGGCCATCGTGCGCTATGTGCGCCGGGAAAAGGGCTTGATCATCGGCCAGCGCACCGCCGAGGATTTGAAGATCGACCTCGCCACCGCCATGGAAATTCCCATGAGCGAGATTGAAAACGTGACCCTGCGCGGCAGGGACGCCCGCACCGGCAAGCCCGCCACCGCCACCATCAACCAGCTGGACATCCAGAGGGCCATACTGCCCGCGCTGGACAACCTGCTGGAGAACATCCGCGAAGCATTTGAAAATACCCCGGCGGAGCTTGCCGAGGATATCCTGACCCACGGCATCCACCTCTCCGGCGGCGGCGCGCTGCTGGACGGCCTGCGGGAGCGTCTATCCCAGATGCTGAACCTGCCGGTGAACATCGGCGAAAATCCCCAGGACGAGGTGGCCCTCGGCGCCTGCGCCGCCGCCTCGGATGATAAGCTCTACCAGAAGCTCGAGGCCACCGGCTGCCTGCTGGAGGTCTGATTCCCCCACCCTATCTAAGGAGCAATTTTTATGGCTGTTAAGAAACAAAGCGGCCGCAAGCGCTATTCCACCAAGCGCGCTGCCGGCGCAAAGAAGGGCAAGCATTCCCGGCTCCGCCGCATTCTGTTTTCGATATTGGTAGTGCTCGTTGTGGGCGCGGCAATCTTCTTCCTGGTGCTGCGCGGCGGCCAGATTTCCATATTCGAAAACGCTGCGGGCTCGCTGCTCACCCCGGTGCAGAACGCCTTCTCCACCGCCACCCGTTCCGTGAAGGAATTCTTCACCAACTGGCACAATTACGGCAAGCTGGAGGAGGAATACGACGCGCTCTCCATGGAAAATGAGCAATTGAAGATGGAGCTGGTGAGCGCCGAGGAGGCCATCCAGGAGAATGAACGCCTGACCAGCCTGCTCAACGCCCAGTCCACCTACACCTCCCTCGACCCGGTCTATGCCAAGGTGATCGCCCGCGACGCCGGCCCCTGGTTTGAAACCTTCTCCCTGAACCGCGGTTCGGGCAGCGGCGTGCAGGTGGGCATGGCGGTGGTGAACGGCGATGGCCTGGTGGGCCGCGTATACCAGGTGGGCCTGAATTATTCCAAGGTGATCACCATCATCGATTCCCGCAGCCGCGTGGCCTGCCTGATGCAGCGCACCCGCGACAACGGCATCATGTACGGCCAGATCACCGATGAGAGCTCCACTGCGGAATGCTATGTTTACTACCTGCCCAACATCAATTCCATCTCCCCGGGTGACACCGTGGTAACCAGCGGCACCGATTCCCTCTATCCCAAGGGACTCAAGATCGGCACCGTTTCCGCCCTGAGCCTGGACGCCGGCTCCGAGGGTACCTACGCCATCGTGACCCCGTCGGTGGATTTCCAGCGCATCGAGGAGGTTTTCATCCTGCGCACGGTGATCGAAACCGATACGGATGAATACCTGCCCAGCACCGATATCCTGAATGTGGAGGCATCCTACGGCGCGACGGCCACCCCGAAGGCCAGCGCGAAGGCCACGCCCACGCCGGAGCCCACCCAGGCCCCCAATTACTGGAGCTATCCCACCGTCACCCCCGAAACCGGCGCCGATCCCTACAACGGCTACAAGGTGGGCAACCTGATCGAGGATGACTGGGCTTCCGCCAGCGATTAACTGTACCAAACAAATTCGGAGGTTAAAACCTTGCTGAGAAGACTCGCGCCGCTGCTGACCACGCTCCTTACCGTGCTGCTGGATACAGCGGTCATCCCGGTATTTTATACCGGCCGTTTCCTCGTGCCGCTCTCGCTGGTTGTCGTGATCCTGATCGGCATCCAGCTGGGGCGCACCAGCGGCATGCTCTACGGCATGATCGCCGGCCTGCTGCTGGATATCAGCACGGGCTCCATCGGCATGAAATTTTTCCCCTACATCGCCATCGGCTTTTTGATCGGCTTCCTGCTGGACCAGCAGCCGGAGATCCATCGCGGCATGGAGCGCATCGACCGCATCCATATCATCGCCATCCGGCTGATCTGGATCATCGTGCTGGTGGTGATAAATGAAATCGTAATGCTGGTTATCCAGTATTTCAACACGGCCATGTTCAAATGGTCCTATGTGGGCACCCTGCTCCTGCGCTCCGTGCTCACCACCCTGCTTGCCCAGCTGCTCTATCCCCTCACCCGCGTGCTCTATCGCGGCAGGAAGAAGGCCGCCGGCGGCAACCGCTCCACCCGGGAGGTGAAAAACTTTTGAAACAGGCCCTCAAACCCCTCAAGCCATCCACGTTCCGCGTCATTGCCCTCGCGCTCATACTCTTCCTGGTATTCGTGGCCATATTTGTGCGCATGTACACGATGGTAATCTCCAATTCGGAAACCTATGCCGAGCGCGCATCCACGAAATCCACCAAGACCATCACCGTTTACGGCAAGCGCGGCACGATTTACGATACCAACATGGTGCCCTTCGCCTATGATGAGACCAGTTACAACGTGACCTTCTACCGCGATCCCACCAAATCCGAGGAGGAGGATCGCGCCAATTACACCCAGGTGCTGATCGATGTGATCACCCTGATCGAATCCAACGGCAAGACCACTGTGAATGATTTCTGGCTCAAGAAGGATGAAAACGGCGTGTGGCGCTTCAACTCCGGCTCCAGCAGCGAATATGTCGAGACCCGGCGCGAAGCATCCTGGCGTGAAAACTTTTACATGAAGACCGTTCCCGAGGAGGAACTCTGGGATACCCTGCTGGAAAAATACTGCATTCCCGAGGACCTGAGTGAGGAAATGACGGTGAAGGTGCTCGCCCTGTGGCAGGAGAGCCGCATGAACGCCTTCAACTCCATGCCCGTTCCCATCGCCTACAACGTGGGCTTTGAAACCGTTTCCGAAATCGAATCCAAATCCATGGAGCTGGATGGCGTGGATATCGAGGAGAGCTCCTCCCGCGTGTATCCCCAGGGCGCCGTTGCCAGCCATGTGGTGGGCTACATCGGCCGCATCAACTCCACCCAGCTGGAAACCTACCGCAGCCAGGGCTACCCCAACGACGCCTTCATCGGCCAGGCGGGCATTGAATATTCCCTGGAGGACCAGCTCACCCCCTACATCCAGTATCGCCAGGGCAGCCGCGAGGTAGAAATCAACACCCGAGGCAAGGTTGTGCGCGAGCTGAGCTACGATCCGCCCACGGACGGCAATTCCGTGGTGCTCACCATCGATCTCGACCTCGAGAAGAAGATGAAAGAGGCCCTGCTGGACAACATCGCCACCATCCGCGCCGAGCAGGAAGCCCGCATCGCCCGCGATTCCTGGCAGAAGACCAACGAGGAAGTGCTCGCCCGCTATGAGGAGCAGGACCGCGAAATCGCGCTGGCGGAATCCGGCGCAATCGTGGCCATGAACCCCAACACCGGCGAGGTGCTGGGCATGATTTCCTACCCGGATTACGACCTTACGATGTTCAACGGCGGCGAAGTAAACAATTCCATGTGGAACGAGCTGCTGGATCTGAACGACCCGCTCTACAACCGCGCCATCTCCACCCGAGATACCCCCGGTTCCATCTTCAAGCTCTGCACCGCGCTGGCGGCGCTCAGCGAAGGCGCGACCACCATCGATGAGACCATTGACGATATGGGCTCCTACACCCAGACCAACTCCACCAACCCGGCAAAATGCTGGGTGAGCGCGGCGGAGCGCTACAAGCACCAGGACCAGACCGTGGTAGAAGCCATCAAGAATTCCTGCAACTATTACTTCTACACCGTGAGCCACAGGATGGGCATCGATAAGCTGTATTCCTGGGCCGCCAAGCTGGGCCTGACCACCAAGACCAACATCGAGCTGCCCGGCGAAACCACCAGCTTCGTGGGCAACCAGCAGATGCTCTATGATCCCGAGCGGGATGTGGAGGACCAGTACACCTCCAAGCCCATGCTGGCCGCGCAGGCCATCCGCGAGGAGCTGGAGCAGGTTGCCATCGACCGCAACACCGAATTTGATGAGGCAGTGCTGGACAACGCCGTGCTCTCCTTCCTGAAGATCGCCATCTCCTACAAGAGCACCAGCGATTGGTATGCACCCATCCGAGAAGTGCTGCAGTATGACCTGGGCATTCCCCAGACCTACATCTCCAACCACTTCATGGTCAATACCTTCGTTACCTACCTGCGAGACATCTTCTGGGTAGAAAACGAAACCATCATGTGCGGCATCGGCCAGTCCATCACCCAGCTGACCCCCATCGCAGTCGCCCGCTATGTTTCCGCCATCGCCAACAACGGCATCGTGTACGACGCCCAGATCGTGGATAAGATCATCGCCGCAGACGGCACGGTGGTGCTGGAGAAGGAGCCGGTGATCGCCAACAGGATCGAAACCGAATCCATTTACTTCGAAAAGATCCGCGAAGGCATGGAGGACGTGACCAGCATGGAGGACGGCGGTACCGCAGGTAAATACTTCGAAAATGCCCAGCATACCATCGCGGCAAAGACCGGTACCTCCGAGCGTACCGACCTGGACGTTGAAAACAACGCATGGTTGGTATCCTACGCTCCCATCGATGATCCCCAGATCGTTGTGGTGGTTTACATCCCCAACGGATATTCCGGCGCCATGGCGTCTCCCGCCGCGGTTGAAGTGATCGATTATTACCTCAACAAGCTGGATGATGTGGAGAATACCCAGGTTCCCTCCGAATTCTCCGTAGCGGATTGATCGCCCGATCCGATTGACTTCCTCCAAAAGGAGCAACAAATGAAAGCGAAACTCAAAGCGCTGATTCATGAGCTGCTGGAAAACCATTTTACACGCAGCCTGATGCGCTACTTTGACTGGCCGCTGTTTTTGAATGTGATTGTGATCTGCCTCTTCGGCGTCGTGACCATATTCAGCGCAACCAGCAGCGAAGTTACCGAGCAGCCCGCCACCATCATGGATATGCTCGCAACCCAGTCGCTCACCTATCCCCGCCTGCAGCTGATCTGGATATTGGTGGGCGTGGTGGCCATGTTCTTCATCATTTATTTTGATTACCAGTTCTATGGCAACCATGCAACCTTCCTGTATCTGTTCAACATCGGCATGCTGGTGTTCACCCTGCTCACGGCCATGGCCGGTCGCGGCGGCATGAAGGCTTTCCTCAACTGGGGCGGCGGCGACCGCGGCTTCCAGCCATCGGAATTCGGCAAGGTATTCATGATCATCGCCATGGCGAAGGCCTTCGCGGTGCGTGTGAAGCCGGTTATGACCATCAAGGAATGCATTCCCCTGGTGCTGTTCATGGCCATACCGATGATGCTGGTGGTGGCACAGCCGGACTTCGGCACCGCGATGGTGTACCTCGCCATCTTCTGCGTGCTGATCTGGGTTTCCAAGACGAATTGGAAGCTGATCGCCGGCGTGCTGGGCTGCGCGGTGCTGATGATCATCCCGCTGTGGTACTTCATGAACAATTCCAGCTCCGATTCCTTCCGCCTTACCCGCATCCTGATCTGGCTGGACCCGGAATCCTATCCCGATGAGGCCCGCCAGGTTATCAACGGCCAGATCGCGCTGGGCTCCGGCGGCATCTTCGGCAAGGGTCTGGTCTCCCCCGGCAGCTTTGCCTCGCTGGGCTACATCTCGGATGACCACACCGACTTCATCTTCTCCGTCGTGGGCGAATCCTTCGGCCTGGTGGGCATGAGCCTGCTGGTGCTGGCCTACGCCGCGCTGCTGGGAAGATTGATCTACCAGGCAATCAAGGTGGAGGACCCGCTGGGCTCCTACATCATCATGGCGGTATTCGCCATGTTCCTGTTCCACATCGTGGAAAACATCGGCATGGTAATCGGCCTATTGCCGGTCACGGGCATACCGCTGCCCTTCATGAGCTACGGCGGCAGCAACATGCTCACCAACATGATGGCCATCGGCGTGGCGGAAAACGTGATCATGCGTTCCCGCAAGCGCGCCAGCCACCGCCGTGTGGGCTCGGTGCACACCAAGAAGCTCTGATGCAAATTGTCCCTCCCGTCTGCATACCTTGTGCTGACAGGAGGGATTTTTCATGGCTTCAGACGAATTGAAACTCTTGATTCATACCGCGAACCCGCCCCAGAGCGCCCCGGATGCGCCCAAGCCCCGGCGCATACGCATCAAAACCCGGCTCAGCTTCCAGGAAAGGCTGCTGCGCAACAGCTGTCTCGCCTGCGCGGTGCTGCTGGGCGTGCTGGCGCTGGGAAATTTGAACCAGCCCTGGGCCAAGCACGCCGCCGAGAGCATCGAGCATGCCCTCACCATGGAGATCGACCTGGACGAATCCCTCGGCCAGCTCAGCTTCGTGCAGCGGCTGATGCCGGAATCGGCGCTGGTTTTCTTCAACCTCTCGGGAGATCATGAATTGCAGCAGCCGGTGCAGGGCGAGCTTTCCCACCCGTACAGCGCGGCGCAGCCCTGGCTGATGTTTGCCGCGGAGCCGGGCACGGCGGTTTGCGCCCCGGCGGACGGCACCGTGGCGGCGGTGAGCCAGCTCTCCGACGGCAGCTGGGGAATCCTGATCGACCACGGCGAGGGCATGGAGAGCGTGGTGGCCAACCTGAAGGAATGCGCCGTGCAGACCGGCGATAAGCTGCTCAAGGGCGCGGCCATCGGCACGGCGGCGGGCGGCCTCTTCCTCGAGCTGCGGCAGGGCGGCGAGGCAGCCGATCCTACGGAGAAACTGGGCCTGTGATCCGCTTTTCGGCGCTGGGCGTGCGCTTCAGCCTGCCGCTCCTGGCCCTGCTCATGCCTCTGCTGGCCGCGAAGCTGGGCTTAAAGGGCAGCCTCGCGGCGGTGGGCATATCTTTGGGACTGCACGAGCTGGGCCACCTGCTGGCAGCGAAGCTCGCCCGGGTGGAGATCGTGGAAATTCGCATCCTGCCCTTCGGCGGCAGTGCGCGGATGGAAAACCCCTATGTCCTCTCCCCCGCCCAGCTCATCGCCGTGGCGGCGGCCGGGCCGGCGGCAAACCTTGCGCTGATGCTCGTCTCCGCCACCCTCGCCCACTGGCAGATTTTGGATTCGCGGCATGCGGCGGCACTGGTGCGCTCCAGCCTCTGGCTGATGCTCTTTAACCTGCTGCCGGCGCTTCCGCTGGATGGCGGGCGCATGCTCTACGCCCTGCTGCAGGGAAGAATCGGGCGGGAGCACGCCGCCCGGCTGGGGATAGTTCTCGGCAGGATACTCGCGGCGCTGCTGCTGCTTGGAACCCTGCTGCTGCGCATCCGAAGCGGCAGGTGGAACCTGAGCTTCATCCTGGCGGCAATTTTCCTGCTCGCATCCGGGCAGGATGAAAGGAGCGCCCTCCTCCGCTCCCGGGCAGAAGTGCTGGAGCGGGCGCTGGAAGCCACCCCGGGACCCCGGCCCGCCCGCATCTACCAGCTGGACGGACAAACCCCGGCCTCCGAGGCCATGCGCCTGCTGCGCCCGAGGGAGAGCGCGTGGTTTGTGATGACCGAAGGCGGCGTTCCCTGCGGCATCCTTGATTCAGGGAGACTGGTGAAAGAAGTTATCCACGGCGATGCCGGCATTCCGCTTTCCCGCATCCCGGGAACAATACAGTATCCCAAGCAGAGGGAAGGATAATTCCCGGCAGAATGAGTTGCTTCGCTCAGGGCGGCGAGAAGGTCTGCAAGGCAAGGAAGGAGGTTCTGCAAATTCATGAGTGTACACAGACGTACATGATTGGATTTGCAGAGCCTCCTGACACAGCCAAAAAGGATCCCAACCGATTTTCAATCGGTTGGGATCCTTTTGTTTGCGGGCCTTATCGGCGGCCTGATCAGATTGCGATGCCGGCCTTTTCCAGAATGGTGGGGATGTTCTGCTCTGCGCCGATGGTCATCAGGTGGATGCCGTCGCACAGCTTGCGCTCCTTGATCTCCTTGCAGAGATTGGCGGCCATTTCGATACCAGCCTGCATGGGCAGACCCTTCACGCCCTTCTCCTTGCCCTCAGCGGCTGCTGCGGCGAGCTTGGCGATCTGGTCGTCCGGAACGGCGATGCCGGGCACATTTTCATTCATGTACTTGGCCATGCCTGCCGCCTTCAGCGGGATGATGCCGGCCATGACGTGCACCTTGATATTGGCCTTCTGAACCTCGTTCATGAAGGTTTCGAGGGCTTCCACGGTGAAGATGCCCTGGGTCTGGACATACTTGGCGCCTGCGTCAACCTTCTTCTTGAGCTTGTTGACCTGCAGCCACACGGGCTCATAAACGGGGGTGACGGCCGCGCCCTTGTAGAAATGCGGGGTGGAGGAGAGCTCGTTGCCGCCGCAATCCTTGCCGGTAGCTTCCATCTTGGAGAGCATCTTCAGGATGCCCACGGAATCCAGATCAAACACGGGCTTGGAAGCCTTGCAATCGCCCACGGAGGTGTGGTCGCCGGTGAGGGCGAGCATGGTGTCGATGCCGAAGGCTGCTGCGGAGAGCATATCGCCCATGATGGCCATGCGGCTGCGGTCGCGGCCGGTCATCTGGATGATGGGCTCCAGGCCATTCTGCTTCAGAGCGATGCAGAAGCCCAGGGAGGAAGCCTTCAGGGAGGCGGACTGCATGTCCGTCACGTTCACGCCGTGCACGAGGCCCTTCAGGCACTCTGCCAGCTTCATTTCATGGGAGAAATCGCAGCCCTTCGGGGGGGCCATTTCAGCGGTGATACCAAAGCCGCCGTTTTCCAGTACCTGCTCAAGAACGCTCATTACATCAGGCCCTCCTTCTTAAGATCAACAGTGCGCGGCCAGCTCTTGCCATCATAATCCTTGTCCTCAAGATCGGTGGTGAGCTTATCCAGCTGGCCCAGCGTATTGAGCTTGTTGTAGATCATGATCCATGCGCAGTCGTTTTCGGGGTTCACTTCGCACTTGCCGTTCTTCGCGCCGCCGCAGGGGCCGTTCACGAGGGACTTTGCGCACTTGGTGATGGGGCAGATTGCGCCGGTGGAGCCCAGCACGCAGTCGCCGCACATGCGGCACATTTCATTGAACACGCCGACCTTTTCCACCTGGCCGATGAACACGGTATTGCTGCCGGGATATACGGGAACATCCTTCAGCTGTGCTGCCAGGGTCTGAACGCCGGAGCCGCAGGCCAGGGACAGGACTGCATCGGGCTTGCCGCCCTTGGTCAGTTCCTTCACAGCCTTGCGGACATGGAAGTTCAGGCAGCTTTCGGTGGGCAGGGCAGTGGCAGTTACGGTCATGCCCTTGGATTCGAGCAGCTTGGTCCACTCGGCAATTTCATCATCGCCGCCGACCTTACATGCCAGTGCGCACTCGTGGCAACCGCAAATGGCAACCTTCTTGCAGCCCTGAAGCATTGCAAGCACTTCTTCAACGGGCTTTCTCTTCGATACAATCACGCTGAAAAACCTCCTTAATTCTCACGAGGGTTAAACACAGTAAAACCCATTTGGCTAATATCATTATACAACAAACACAAGCAGAAGCAAACAGTTTTAAGCGAAATTAATAACAACTCAATAAAAATACACAATTGAGCTATGTACTTTCAGTTTATATCTTCCAGCCTGCATTTCAGGCAGCCCTTCCAGAGCAGCGCAGCCGCGAGGATGAGCAGCAGCAGGAGCGCGCCGCTCAAAATATCCCGGAATTTTTCCGGCAGCAGCGCCATGCCCAGCGCTGGAAGGATGGACGCCGCCATGCCCGTGAGCATAGAAACCAGCACCGCCTTGCCCTGCTTCACGGGCACGGATTCATTCTCCCAGTTGAAGCTCGGCAGCTTCAAATTCACCCGCAGCCCCAGCGTGCAGGAAAAGAGGATGTAGCCCAGCGGCAGAAGCGCCAGCCACAGCCCGCTCCAGCCCGCCGGTTTGAGGGCGGCGAGCAGCAGAACTGAGGATACGAGCCAGCAGGGAAGCGCCAGCGCGAGGTTCATCAGCAGCTTGCCGCCGAGGATCTCCCGGTTGCCGAGGGGCAGGCTCTTTAAGAGCCACCAATTCCTGCCCTCCAGGGAGATGGCGCTGGTGGTGGTGGGCGAAAGCGTGTAGCAAAACGCCAGGATGAACACCACTATCCGGGGCGCGAGCTCCAGCGGCATGGGCAATTCATCCAGCAGGGTACCGACGCCCGAGAAGGCCACCGCCGCCGACAGGATGAGGGCCAGCACATAGCCCACCGCCGTGTTCAGCACATAGATGGGCGAGGCCAGATAGCGCTTCCATTCCCGGCGGAAGAGGGCATGCAGAACGGCACGGCTCCGCTGGGCAGTCATGCGGAAGCTGCGCTTCGTATGATAGTTGGCCAGCGCTCCGCAGATGGCGGCGTATTTCCTGCCCACCAGCCAAGCCGCCGCGCCGAAAAAGGCGATGGAGCCCATTGCAAAGGCGAGGTAGCCGGGGATGTTTCCTTCCGCCACCGCATCGCCGAACCAGCCTGCGGGCGGATAGAACCAGCGCAGCTTGTCCAGCAGGCCGCGAATGCTGAGCACCAGCCGGTCCGGCTGCATTCCCGCCAGCAGCATGGGCAGCGCCAGCACCGCGAGCATTGCGGCTGCCGAGAGAACGAGCACGGCGATATTGCGCCGCTTCATCCGCGCGGAGATCAGGTAAACCAGCATGCCCAGCAGCATGGCGATGGTCATGGGAACCAATGGCACCAGCAGCGCGCCCAGCAGCATCATAGGATAATAGAGGAATCCCGGCTTGAGCATTGCGCCGCAGACAGCCATGCCCGGCAGCAGCACGCCGAGGCAGAGCGCGGCATTGCTGAGATACATCGTAAGGAAGCGGCTCACCACCACCGCCGCAGGCTTCAGCGGCAGGGAGATGAGCATTTCATAATCCCGCAAATCAAAGAGCATGGGCCCGGCACGCAGCACGGTGAACATGAGCACCACCAGGCCGCAGAGCGCCGCCAGGCACAGCGGCGCCACGCTGCCCGCACCCAGCTTCACCAGCCCATAGCACATCAGCGCCACATAGCCCATCAGCAGGATTGCCAAAAAGGCATAGAGCGCCAGCATGGCCGTGAGCCGCCATTTTTTCTTCTTTTCCCCGCAGTGGCGCGCCTCATTGAAGCCAAAGAGGTTGATGAGCCGCAGCCTCGCCAGCAGCTTAATCTGCCTCAGCATGCGCCGCCACCTCCATAAACAGGCTCTCCAGCGTGCCGCCCCGGGTGAGCTCCTCCATCGTGCCGCAGGCCACCAGCGCGCCATCCCGGATGATCGCCGCCCGGTTGCACAGCTTTTCCGCCACATCCAGCACATGGGTGGAGAAGAAGATCGCGCCGCCCTCCGCGCAGAAATCCCGCATTACATTTTTCAGCGTGAGCGCCGCCTTCGGGTCGAGGCCCACGAAGGGCTCGTCCAGCAAAAGCAGCTTCGGCTTGTGGCTCAGCGCCGCAATGATGGCCAGCTTCTGCTTCATGCCATGGGAATAGCTGGAAATCAGGTCGCCGAAGTTTTCGGTGAGCTCAAACAGGCCGCCGTACTTTTCAAAGGCGGCGGTGCGCTCCCCAGCAGACACGCCGAACACATCCGCGATGAAATTGAGATATTGGATGCCGGTGAGGTATTCATACAGATCCGGGTTATCCGGTATGTAAGCGATGCTTCCCTTGCAGGCGATGGGATCATCCTTCACGCTGCGGCCATCCACATGGATTTCGCCGCCCTCAAAGCCGATAATGCCCGCCACGCAGCGCAGCGTGGTGGTTTTGCCCGCGCCGTTGCGGCCTGCGAAGCCATAAATATCGCCCGGCCGCACATGTATGCTCAGGCCGTTCACCGCGCGCTTGCCGCCGCGGTAGATTTTGGTAAGGTTTTCGATTTTCAACATGGTTATACCTCCCTTCTGATTCGAGGATAATATGATTCCCCGGCTTTGTCAAGCATCCGATGGTTGCGGGATAGGTGGCGGCGTGATATAATCGGAGCATGTGGCCGCCGCCCTGCCGGGCATTTGGGGCGGCGATACCAATGCGGAGAGAGAATGGAGGAATACATATGGAAAACAAGGCCGGCTTCTGCACCTGCAACAGCCTGGATTGCCCCCACCACCCCAGCAACCACGACAAGGGCTGCACGCCCTGCATCGAAAAGAACCTGCGCATGCGGGAGATACCCGGCTGCTTCTTCCGGAAGGTGGAAGGGCATGAAAGCTGCACCAGCTACTACTTCGAGGATTTCGCCCGGCTGGTGCTGGAAAAATAAAGAGACGCTTTCAGCGTCTCTTTATTTTTCATGCCGCTCCGGCTATTCAAAGCGGATGGCAATTTCATTTCCCTCCAGTTTCTGCTCCGTTCCCCGGTATTTTTCCTTAACCTTCTGCCAGAAGGCTGCGCCCGGACGGTTTTTGGGGGAATATTTCAACTGCCAGCTTCCCTTGCGGACGGCCCGCAATGCTTCGATCGCCTCCATGGCCTTGCCACTGCGGCGGTATGCGGGAAAAACCGCAAACTCCGCAATGCAATTGTCCACGGCTTCTCCGGTAAAGGAATGGGCATTGATGAGGGCAAAGCCGATCATCTCACCGCCATCGTACAGGAAATATGCCCCGCGGTCCGCATCCGTGAAGTAATACGGCAGGTATTTATAGGAGAAATTTCCGTTTTCATCCATCTCCGCGCCGTAATAGGCGCTCATCTCGTACAGGTATTTCTGCATGAGATTGGAAAGTACCTGTTCCTTTGATTTGTCAGCTTCAATCGCTTTGATCATGGATTTTCTACCTCCGGTACGCACGGCGGACATCATTTCATGCAGAAATCATCCCTGTGCAGGGCGATCATTTCCCCATCGCGGACTTCGCCCAGCACGCAGTAGAATTCTCCGCTGCGGGGCAGCACGAATATGTATTCGCCCGCGTCCTTCGTGGAGACCGCGTTTCCATTCAGCGGCAAGGACTCCCGGATGGCAGAGGGATCCAGTTCAAACAGCACCACGCGCCGCTCTTTTTCCTCACCATTCCAATCCTTGCAGCGGCGCTGCTCCACGCGCAGCTTGGAAATGCCGCTGGAATATTGTTGGATGAGGGCAAGGTCCAAGTTTTCCCGTTCCGCGCAGGGCCAGCCGTCATCATCCGTGTAGTAAAGCAGGGGGTTCCTGCCGCCAAAGCAGGGCTTCATCACGCGAAAAGCCACGCCGCCCATCTCTCCCCAATGGGGATCTTGATAGGCCGTCCAGCCGCAGAACGAAAAGGGCGCGGGGATTTCCGCCTTCCAGCTGCCGCCGAATCCGCTTTTTTCCGGGGATGCGCTGCGCTTTGCCAGCTCCCATGCCGCAAGGCACTGCAGCTGCGGGGGCAGCATCTGAAAATGCTCCCGGTAGGCCTGCCATGCCCGTTCTTTTTCCCTGGCGCCCTCCGCTTCGATCTGCCCGAAGCGCCGGTCCGCCTCCACGCTCTGCTGCCACAGTTCTTCCCGGATGGAGCCATACCGCTCCATGAGCTCCTGCTGGCGGGCGGTTATGTGGAAGGAATAGCTGCCGACGGGATAACCCCAGCGGTGAAATACGCTGGATGCATCGCCCGCGCTGATGGGAAGTTCTTCTTCATACTTCCAGTCCACCCGCCAGACCCAGTAGGCCTGCACCAGCGGATGCAGCGTGCGCCAATACGCTTCCTTCCCGGACTTCGGGCCGAGGGCTTCAATGGCGTCCAGGCGGCGGATTTCCTCTTCCATTGGGTCCGATTCCACGGCAGTTTTTTTGCCGAACAGTTTATGCCAAAGGCGCATTTTCCACCATCCTTGCCGCATCATTTTCTTGCTTCTGCACGGTGCATTGCTTTGACCCTGCCGGGATCAATTCCGCACCAGCAGCGCGGCAGTTTCCACATGCTCCGTCCA